>JABDQX010000332.1 GCA_013042035.1 Gammaproteobacteria bacterium | reverse complement strand
TTGCCATCATCGGTATGGGTTGCCGTTTCCCGGGAGCGAACAATCCCGATGCCTATTGGGAACTTCTGAAAAATGGCGTCGATGCCATCACCGAGGTGCCTTCGGAACGCTGGGATATCGACGCCTTCTTTGATCCCGATCCGGATGCGCCGGGAAAGGTCTACACACGCCATGGCGGTTTTTTATCGGGCATAGACCAGTTCGATCCGCAGTTCTTTGGAATATCGCCCCGTGAGGCGATGGATATGGATCCCCAGCAGCGTTTGGTACTGGAAGTCGGTTGGGAGGCGCTGGAAAATGCCGGCATCGCGCCCCAGGGATTGAAGAATCAATCAGTGGGGGTCTTTGTCGGGGTCAGCCAGATGGACTACGGCGTATCCCAATTATCCGCCCATCCCGAGACCATCAGCGCCTATTCCGTCACCGGTACCGGTCTTGCCTTTACGGCGGGACGGCTGTCCTATGCCCTGGGACTACAAGGCCCCGTGCTTGCGACGGATACGGCCTGTTCCTCTTCATTGGTTTCCGTCCATTTGGCCTGCCAGAGTCTTCGAACCGCGGAGTGCGGGTTGGCTCTCGCCGGTGGCGTAAACCTCAATCTCCTGCCGGAGACCACGGTGTTTTGCTCCCGGGTACAGGCGCTGTCGCCGGATGGACGTTGCAAGACCTTCGATGCCGGGGCTAATGGTTTCGTTCGCGGAGAAGGCTGCGGTGTTGTTGTGTTGAAACGTCTGTCGGACGCCATTGACGATAAAGACAATGTCCTGGCGGTAATCCGGGGATCGGCCATCAACCACGACGGCCCCAGCAGTGGATTTACCGCGCCGAATGGACTGGCCCAGGAAAAACTATTAAAACAGGCGCTGGAAAATGCCCGGGTCACGCCTGCCGAAGTAGGTTACATAGAGGCCCATGGCACCGGCACCTCCCTTGGCGATCCCATTGAGGTGGATGCGTTGGGCGCGGTTTTCGGCAAGGACCGCTCCCCGGATTTGCCGCTTGCCATCGGATCGGTGAAGACCAATATCGGGCATCTAGAGGCGGCTGCGGGTATCGCCGGCCTGCTCAAGGCCGTGTTGGCTCTGCAACACCAGGAGATCCCGCCCAATCTGCATTTCAAGCAGCCCAATCCCCGTATCGACTGGGAAAATCTTCCGTTGCAGGTTCCCGTGGAGCGCCGGGCATGGCCCCGTGGCCGAGGTGCTGAACAAGGGCCACGAATCGCGGGGGTCAGTTCCTTTGGCATGAGCGGCACCAACGCCCATGTGGTATTGGCGGAGGCCCCGGCGGTGTGGCTGGGGTCGAGCGAAGCGAGCCCCCAGATGCCCATACACATGGAGCGTCCCCTCCATCTATTGACGCTGTCGGCCAAGAGTGAAGTCGCGCTACAGGCCCTGACAGATACCTATGCCCAACATCTCCTATCCCATCCGGAAACCCCATTTGCCGATGTCTGTTTCACGGCCAATACGGGACGGTCCCATTTCGACCATCGCCTTGCCCTGGTGGCCGAGTCTTCGAGCGATGCCCAAACACAATTGCGCGCCGGTGGCCATATCGTCGGCATGGCCGCCCGGAAAACCCCAAAAATTGCCTTTCTGTTTACCGGGCAGGGTTCCCAGTATGTGGGCATGGGGCGGCAACTCTACGAAACACAACCGATCTTCCGTCAATCCATCGACCGGTGCGGCGCCATACTGCGCCCCTATCTCGAAACGCCGTTAATCGAGCTGCTTTATTTCGCCCGTAGAGTGGATAAGCGAAGCGCATCCACCGTTCCCGCTGACAATCCATTGAACCAAACCGCCAACACGCAACCGGCCCTGTTTGCCCTGGAATATGCCCTGGCCAAACTATGGCAATCCTGGGGTATCACGCCCGATGTCGTCATGGGGCACAGCGTCGGCGAATATGTAGCGGCTTGTATTGCCGGGGTCTTCAGTCTGGAAGATGGACTGAAACTAATTGCGGCGCGAGGCCGTTTAATGCAGACCCTATGCGAGAAAGGTGACATGCTGGTGTTGCCGATGACGGAAACCGAGGCCGCCAGGATCATTGCGCCTTTCGCGCGGGAAGTCTCTATCGCCGCTGTCAATGGACCTGAAAATATCGTCATTTCCGGAACGCATCAGGCGATAGAAAGGATATCGGCTACGCTTGCGGATCAAGACATCGGCGCCAAGTTATTACCTGTTTCTCATGCTTTCCATTCCCCCATGATGGAACCGATGCTGGGTGAGTTCAAAAAGGTCGCCGCCACGATAATCTACGCCAAACCCACAGTCCCCCTGTGTTCCAATGTCACGGGCCAAATGGTAACGGATCAAATCACAACCCCGGCTTATTGGATTCGTCATGTGCGAGCGCCGGTGCGTTTTGCCACGGGCGTGGAAACTCTCTACGGCCAGGGATTCGACACTTTCCTGGAGATCGGGCCGAAACCGACTCTGCTGGGCATGGCGCGTCAGTGCCTGCCTGATGATGTGGGGAGCTGGCTATCGAGCTTGCGGGAAGGACAGGAAGATTGGCGGCAACTGTTCCAGAGTCTCGGCGAGTGGTATGTGCGAGGAGGCGCTGTCGATTGGGCGGGTTTCCATAGGGGTTTCTCGGGCCGCAAGGTCCAATTGCCGACCTATCCTTTTCAACGCGAGCGGTATTGGTTTGAGGGGAGTCCCCGTGAGTACAAAGAAACGTGCTCGTTGGCGCGGGTCGGGTCACCCGATGCCCCAAGGCATCGATCTCTTCCGGATCAATCCTCCGCGCTACCCGGTTTTATCGAGAGATTGAAAAAAACGCCGCCCGAAAAGCAACGGGCTTATTTGGTCGCGCATATTCAATCCGAAATCAACGCAGTGCTCGGTTCCGCTCCCTCCCGATCCATTGATTCGTGTGCGGGATTGACCGATCTCGGGATGGATTCGTTGATGGCGGTGGAGCTTAGGAATCGTTTGCAAACCAGCTTAGAATGTTCGTTTTCCTTAAACTTGTTGTTGAAATATCCTACGCTGGACAAGTTGGTGAACCATGTTGCTGGTGAGATATTGGCAGTTGAAGAAACCCTTGCGGGTCTGGCGGCCGGATCTCCGGAACGAAAGGGAGATGATTCCAGCCTTCTCATTCCCTTCAATGCCGAAGCTACAGGCGCTAGGCCACCGCTCTTTTGCATCCATCCCATATGGGGCAGCGTGTTCCGCTATCGGGAACTGGCCGATTGCATGGACAGGAATCAACTGCTCTACGGGATTCAGGCCGTTGGCTTCGAGGGAGAAGAGGCTCCATTGACGGATATTCCGGCCATGGCTGCCCGGTATGTGGAGGAAATCATCCGCGTCTGGCCGCAAGGGCCTTACAACCTGTACGGCTGGTCATTCGGCGGCATTGTGGCCTTCGAGATGGCTCGTTTATTACAGTCGGATAATCGAGAGGTTGCGCTGCTGGCGCTGGGGGATTCGGTTACGCCATCGCAATATGGCAGGGGATTGGAGGGACGGGATGCAAAAGCTCGGGATGAGCTGATGTTCCAGATGCTGATGGGAGAAGATGAAGGTAAGGCACCGCCCGGTAAACCCGAGGATTCGACCTCGGCGGACTCTCCAACCCACCTGCGGGAACAGCTTGGCGCCGAGACGCTCGATGGCCTTGTTCGTATCTACCGGACCAATTCGGAGGCCTTCCTTTCCTACCGGCCTTCCCCGTGGGAAGGGACGCTCGTGTGTCTCACAGCCGAGGAAACCAAGCTGGCCGATACCATGATTGGTGGGCACTCCGACCCGGCCATGTGGCAAGAGCTTGCCAATCGGGTCGAATACCATGTGGTTCCCGGCAACCATTTCACCATGCACTGGCAGCCGAACGTTCGCAGGATTGCGGAAGTATTGAGCACGAAACTCAAAATTTAACGCATTGAGGAGAGGTTACGATGGATTTAGGAATCAAGGGTAAAGTGGCCCTCGTTACTGGGGGAAATCGAGGAATTGGTTTGGCAAGCGCCTTGGAGATGGCTAAAGAAGGTTGTGATCTCATCATCACCGGTAGAAATGAAGCGGATCTGGCCAAGGCGCGGGATCGGATAACGGCACTGGGCGTCAGGGTGTTGACTGTTGCAGCCGATTTGGAAAAGGCCGAGGGCGCGGATAAGGTCGTTTCTGCCGCTTTTGACGAATTCGGGCATGTGGATATTCTTTTCAACAATGCCGGACACGCTCATCTTTGCTCAACTATCAGTGCGACCGACGAAGAGTGGGCATCACAGATAAATGTTCATTTTATGGCCTGCGTGAGAATTTGCCGTGCGGTTGTCCCAAAGATGGTGGAAAAAGGTTGGGGACGCATTATTAATATGAGTTCGATCGCGGGTATTATGCCGATAAACGGAATTCCCGACTATTCCGCCGCCAAAGCGGCGGTTATTAGCTATACCCGCTCCCTGGCCATGGAATATTCCAAAGACGGTATCTGCGCCAACGCCATATGTCCGGGATTTACCTATACTGAGATTTTGGAAAAACTTTCTGATGAGATTGAGAGTCAGATCGACAAGACCCAGCAGGAAGTATTCGATTCCATCGTGGATAGGGCCAGTGCAGTAAAACGGCTTGCAACTTCTGAAGAAGTCGGCAAAGTCGTTGCATTCCTGGCGTCGGAATGCGCCAGTTTCGTTACAGGCTGCACCATTCAGGTGGACGGTGGTGCTTTGGCGGGAATCGAGCTTAAATTCTAGGCCGTGTTGACATCTCATAGGCCATGAAAAATCACTCGACCGCCGCTGTAAGTAGGTCTGGAGATTTTTCACCGCCTCTCAGCGCAGCTTAAGCCGATAAACCTACTTCCGTGCCCCAAGAAACAGTGAGAAACTAACAAAGTGATCGATATGCCGGATGATACAACCCGCTACACAAGGGTCTACGCGGATAAAGATGGTGAGTCACACTTCGAAGACGTAGAGGTTATTCTGAATTCGACAGATTACGCCCCACCCGCATTACCGCTTAATGTTTCTGCCGCGGTCGATGCGCGGAGATTTGTTTTTGTCGGAGGCGCATCCGGTTGGGTAGGGGATTGGCATCCGTCCCCCAAACGTCAGTTCGTTTTTATACTCAGCGGTGTATTCGAAGTGCGCGTTAGTGATGGCGAGGTAAGGTGTTTTAGACCGGGGGGCGTCGTATTGCTGGAAGACACAGTTGGACGTGGACACTTCTCGCGGGTTACATCGGAAGAACCCGCTCTAACGGCCATGGTACACCTGGACTGACAGGCTATCTTGGTGCCACTGATTTTCAATATAAAGTAGCGGAGAAACTGCAATCGCGCGGGTTACGTTTCACCACCGCCTTGGTGCGTTTTCCGGGCTCCCTTCGAGAGAGGCGAGAAGCAGCCGCAGCCATATGGTTTGGTTTCAACATTCCACCACCTTCAATGTGTCCGTAGGGGCGCCTCTTGTTATTTTCTTGGTATAAGACGGAGTATATTTGCAGTGCGCAGCACAAGTGACGTGCCAAATCATGTTGATTGGCTTAGCCAGTGGATGGCTTTACACCGGATTACACTTTGGGGTGCCGCTGATCTTCGGAATTTTTCCACCCCTCAAGATGAAACAGGACAGGGGTTTGCTGTCGCGATTGCCTGGGCCATTCCCATGACGCCACAAATCATGGTCGGTATCCGGAACGGGCCGAATCAGGCGTATGCCGATGAGTATTCCCGTGTAAATGAACGCATTAATACAGTATCCGTGGCATTGGCGGTTGAGATTCAGACGCGAGGATATCGAGCCAAGCCGCTGGCGGCTTCGGATCGGACTGATCCGGTTGATATAAAAGGGGAGTTTTCCCACAAACTTGCGGCAACCCGCGCTGGATTGGGTTGGGTAGGCCGTCATTGTCAGTTGGTGACGCGCCCGTTCGGATCCTGGATTCGGCTGGGAACCGTTTTCACTGATATGACGCTTCCCTGTGGACCACCGATAGAAAGAGACTTTTGCGGCCGTTGTACACGCTGCGTGGAGGCCTGTCCCGCGAAGGCGTTGACAGGCAATGCGTGGTATCCGGGCCTGCCACGTGAGGAGATATTGGATGCATATGCTTGTGATAAATGGAAAAAAGAACACTACTTCCATTACCATGAGGGTCATAATTGCGCGATTTGCGCCGCAGTCTGCCCCTATGGTACAAGAGCTTTAAAGAATAGCGAGTCCACTGGCGGCAAATGAGTATTTGGCACATTTTTAACCAAGTTAGAGAGTGCAAAATGAGTTTTGCATACAGTGCTATTTCCCTGCTGTAAGAAATGACTATTTCCTTGCCTGAAGCACGTATGAGTTTTTTATCTACCTTCCCAATTCGGCACAGCCGGAACCAAAATATTACACCGGGATTTCTTGGTCATTTTGTTCAAAATTCCGGCGTTAAGCGCCTATGAAAATCATTGCGACCATTCTCATCGGCCTCTTTGTCACATTCTGTTCTGAGCCTCGGACGCTGCTGGAACAGATAAAGCAATCCGGTGAATTACGGGTCGTTACCCGCAATAGCTTGACCACCTGTTATCCAACGGGCAATGATTTTGCCGGATTCGAATACAGCCTTGCACGGCGTTTTGCCGATGAGCTTGGGGTTCGTCTCACAATGATTCTCGTTGAAAATGACAGCCAGGCCGTGGAAGCTATCGAACGTGGAGAGGGGCACTTGGTTGCCGGTTTCAGAGCTGGCTCCGGGAACAGTACATCGGGGCGTTTTGGGCCGGTTTACCAACAAATTCACCAGAAAGTTATCTATCGGCGTAAGGGGAAACATCCCAATGGCCTTCGGGATCTTGCCGGGAGACTTTTGGAAGTCGCCTCGGGCCACGGTTACGCGGATATGCTGCGGGAACTTGCCAATAAAAATCCGGATATCATTTGGCGGGAACGTCCATCCCTTGGCACAGCAGAGCTTTTGTCGCTTGTTTTAGAGCAAAAGGTCGATATTACCATCGTGGATTCCAATGAATTTTCCTTGTTAAGACAACACTATCCGGAACTCAGTTCCGGATTCAATATTGGTAATCCGGAATCATTGGTTTGGGCTGTTCCGATAGGTGCCGATGACAGTCTCTACATCAAGACACTCCTTTTCTTTGAGAAGATCAAAAAAAATGGAGCATTGGAGGATCTTATCGAGCACCATTACGGACACATGAAGTATTTTAATTATGTGGAAACGCGTAGATTTTTGCGTGATGTCAAGCGCCGTTTGCCGGAATACTTAACGTATTTCAAGACGGCTGCCGCCGACCACAATATCGACTGGCGTTTATTGAGCGCTATCGGGTATCAGGAATCTCACTGGAATCCCGATGCGGTATCACCAACCGGGGTGCAGGGCATTATGATGCTTACCGCCAATACGGCCAAGCAGCTTGGCGTTGTGGACAGGACCGATGAAAAAGAAAGCATCTTTGGCGGGGCTCGCTACTTTGCCTGGATGAAGAAAAGAATACCCAAGCAGGTCGAAGAACCGGATCGAACCTGGTTTGCTCTGGCCGGTTACAATGTTGGGTTGGGGCATGTGGAAGATGCGCGTATCCTGGCGCAGGAAGGCGGAGCGGATCCGAACCGCTGGCGGGATGTTAGGGAATTTTTGCCTTTGATTAGCCAGAAAAAATGGTATGTGAAAACAAAGCATGGGTACGCACGAGGCCATGAACCTGTGCAATTTGTCCGAAATATCCGGCGTTATTATGATCGGCTGATATG
>JABDQX010000331.1 GCA_013042035.1 Gammaproteobacteria bacterium | reverse complement strand
CAGCAGGGCCGTTGGATTACGGTCCGACGGCCCAGCCCGGCCTACCTCCTCGGCAACGCTATTCTCGATCCGAGTCAATTCATCCAGGGTAAGACACAGCGGCTTTTCGACAAATACGTGCTTGCCTGCCTTGATCGCCTTCAGGACAAATTCGGCGTGACTATCGTGGCGGGTGGCAATGACTACAGTATTGTTTTCGGTATCTTCGAAAAGGCGTGCCGAGTCGGTTGTCGTTTCCTCGAAACCGAACCTGCGCCCCGCATGCAGTCCGCTTACCCCCGTATTGGAAGCGACGCAGCGAAGGCGCGCCCCGGCGTCCTTGAAGGCGGGAATCAGCGCTGCCGCCGCGTAGTTGCCCGCGCCCACGAAGCTTACGGAGACCGGATTGGGATTCCGGTTTTGTGTTCGAGGTGGGGAGGAAAGAGGGAGCCCGATCGTTCGATCGTCCCGGGTAATATCACCCTGCGTGATTTCAATGCCCTGATAATCGAGCAAAATACCCAACGAAGGTTCCGAGCCACCAACAACACCGTAGGCCTTTTCCGCTTCATCGATCGTAAACCGGTGCGAGATCAGCGGTTTCACATCGAGCCGTCCGTCGGCCATCATATCCAGTATTGCCTCGAAGTTTCGCTGCTCGGTCCAGCGCACGAATCCCACGGGATAATCGCTACCCTTCTCCTCGTAGTTGGGATCATAGCGGCCGGGACCGTAGGAACAGGAAACCTGGAAGGTAAGCTCCTTTTCGTAAAAGTCCGCACGGGATAATCCGAGCCCTGTCACACCCACCAGCACGATGCGGCCCCGTTTGCGGCTCATTCTTGCCGCCTGATGAACCGGCGCATTGCTGTTCGTCGAGGCGGTGATAAGTACCGCGTCCACGCCACGACCACGGGAAAATCGCTCGGCAATGGCAACCGGATCCTCGCCGGCGGAAATATTCACCACTTCCGCCCCAAACCCGTGCGCCAGTTTCAATCTTTCGCGGTCGAGATCGATCCCCAGTACCCGGCAGCCATGAGCGCGAAGAAGCTGAACGGCGATCTGCCCGATCAGCCCCAGGCCAATCACGGCCACCGCCTCTCCCAGCGTCGGTCCGATCAGCCGAATCCCTTGCAGCGCAATAGCCCCGATGACAGTGAAGGCCGCCTCGTCATCGGAAACCGCATCCGGCACCTTGGCGCAGAGGTTGACCGGCACACTCACCACCTCGGCGTGCTTGCCGTTGGAGGCGACTCGTTCCCCCGGCTGAAAACCCGTCACGCCCGCCCCCACTTCGGTTACCACACCCGCGTTGCAGTAGCCCATGGGCAAGGGCTGGTTGAGTTTGTTGCGCACTGCCGCCAGCGTTGGGGCCAGTCCGTCCGTCCTGACTTTGTCGAGCACCATGCGTACCTTATCCGGTTGCCGACGGGCCTTATCGATAAGGTTGGCTTTGCCGAAATCCACCATCATGCGCTCGGTGCCGGTGGAAACCAGGGAGTGGGTGGTGCGGATGAGTAACGTTCCGCACTTTGTGGCTGCTCGCGGGACTTCAGCTACTTCCGTAGTGCCGGTTTTGAGGGATTGTAGAATTTGTTTCATTGAAGGCAGGGCTATTCGGTTCTATAGTGCACCAGTGTATACAATGAGATTATCGAAGCATAGTGCATTCATGTTGCTGCATAACCAGCGGGAGGTGCTGCTGAACCTTGTTGATTCTAGCTGGATACAGGTAGAATCCCGGCCGCTTTCCAAACGGACACGTGTGAGCTGTATGCAAAACTCATCTTGTACTCCCTAACTTCGTTAAATGCGCTCAAAATGCTAAGTTATTCCGTATAAACGCCGCTTTTTCGCCCATTTTTGTCTTGTTGTTAAGCACAATCCGAGTTCTTGCATATGGCTCGTGCATTTAATAAAGAATAGCCTTGAATACAAATATCCTTGTCACCGGGGGCGCCGGCTATGTAGGTAGCCACGCCTGCAAGGCGCTTGCGCGGGCAGGCTTTATTCCAGTTACCTACGACAACATGAGCCGGGGGCATCCCCAGGCAGTCAGATGGGGACCTCTGGAAGTCGGTGATATTGCCGATTGCGCCCGCCTCGACGAGGTCATTCGACGTTACCGGCCAACGGCCGTGATGCACTTTGCCGCATACGCTTATGTCGGCGAATCGGTTGAAGAACCCGGCAGGTATTATCGAAACAACGTTGCCGGGACACTGACGCTGCTTGAGGCCTTGCGCGATCACGGTATCGGTGCATTCATCTTCTCCAGTACTTGCGCCATCTACGGCATGCCCGAGAGGGTTCCCATCGACGAAAAGCACCCTCAACAACCGATCAATCCCTATGGCGCATCGAAGCTGATGGTCGAACGAATCCTGTCGGACTTCGGATCCGCCCATGGTATACGCGCCATCGCGCTACGCTACTTTAACGCTGCAGGAGCCGATCCGGATGGAGAAATCGGCGAGGCTCACGACCCGGAGACCCATTTGATTCCGTTGTTACTACAAGCCGCCCTCGGTCAGCGCCCAACCGTTACCGTTTTTGGTGACGATTACGATACGCCCGACGGCACTTGTATTCGCGATTATATTCATGTGGCCGATCTCGCCCAGGCGCACGTACTGGCGCTGCGGGCGCTGGAACAAGGTGCCGCTGGCGCGGCCTATAATCTCGGTAACGGGCAAGGGTTTTCGGTGCGGGAGGTTATCGAACACGCAAATCGGGTCACCGGACACACGATTCCCATTGAGACCGGTCCGCGTCGCGCCGGTGATCCGCCCCGACTGGTGGGTGACGCCACACGCATTCGGAAGGAACTGGGCTGGCAGCCCCGGCACGCGGATCTTGACACGATTCTGGCT
>JABDQX010000327.1 GCA_013042035.1 Gammaproteobacteria bacterium | reverse complement strand
GCGAGCTACATGACGCGATTTCTCACTCTTTCGCAACGCAGCGGGCCACAATTCGGGGGCCGCCGCAGTAGACCGGGGATTTCTCAGACACGCTCTAAGGGCGATAAGGCGGAAAGCTCACTGATTTCCTACGCACGACACTCGGGATTCGATTCGAGCGACTCCAACAGGCTTAACGACCAACGCGGACGAACCGTAAAGGCAAGATCCGTTTCACGGCAACCGGCTTGCAGCCGCTGCCAACCGGTGTAGGCCACCATGGCGGCATTGTCGGTGCAAAACGCGACGCGCGGATAGAAAAGTTGTGCCTTTTCACTGGCGGTCATGCCCGCCAGTCCCGCCCGGAGGCGTTGGTTCGCACCAACGCCCCCCGCGATCACCAGTCGCCGCATGCCGGTTGCCCGCAGCGCCCTTCGGCACTTGATGACAAAAGTTTCCACGACAGCATCCTCGAAGGCCCGCGCGATGTCCGCGCGGGTTTCGTCATCGTTACCCTGCTTGCGCAGGGTATTCATGGCGTAGGTCTTCAGGCCACTGAAACTAAAATCCAGACCCGGTCGATCGGTCATGGGTCTTGGGAAACGAAACCGATTGGGATTGCCTTGGAGTGCGAGCGCCGCCAGTGCCGGGCCACCGGGATAGGAAAGGCCAAGAAGCGTCGCGGTCTTGTCGAATGCCTCACCGGCGGCATCGTCCAGGGACTCACCCAGTATCTCGTAGCAACCCATCTTGGTGACGGCAACAAGCAGCGTGTGACCACCCGATACCAGCAGCGCCAGAAAGGGAAACGCCGGTGGATCGCTCTCCAGCATGGGCGCTAGCAGATGTGCCTCCATGTGGTGGACGCCTATCGCCGGCACATTCCAGGCCAGAGCCAGCGATCGACCGACAGCGGCTCCCACCAACAAGGCTCCCACGAGTCCCGGTCCCGCTGTATAGGCGACCCCATCAATGGAAGCGTGGGAGCAATCCGTTCGCGCCATCACCTCTCGAAGCAGGGGCAACACCTTGCGAACGTGATCACGGGATGCAAGCTCCGGTACAACGCCACCGTATTGCCTGTGCAGATCGATCTGACTGTGTACGGCGTGATCCAACAGGCCCTTGCCGGATTCATAAATGGCAACGGCGGTTTCGTCGCAGGAGGTTTCTATGCCGAGGATGCGCATGATTCAGTCAAGGATACCCGTTGCACACCCAGCCCATGATTTGGCCGGTGGCAAGTGGGTTCCGATAGACAGTTCGGTGTTCTTTGGCCATGGGAAAAACCGCTTCATCCGGATAGGACCTTCCTATTTTTAGAGGTAAATGCAAATCAGCTCTACCCTATAATGGGCAAGCTCATGCCTGACCATTCTTTGTAGAGAATAATATCTTTAATATCCTTAATTTGTGCAGTATGACGGCATTACTATCGATTGAGAAGCATCAGTCATGTCAATCTTAGGTAGCGTTGACACAAGTGACCGGATGAACCTATAGTCGGGCGCCGATTGACCTAATTTTATGAGCTGTATGCAAAACTCATCTTGCACTCCCTAGCGGCGTTAGAATCTGTAAAAAATTGGCGTTCAAAATGCTCATTTATTCCGTATAAACTCCGCTTTTTCACTCATTTTTGCCTTGCTATGAAGCACATCTGAATTTTGCATTTACCTCTTAATGTATCGGAAAATGGCCTGAATTTTATGTATCGGAAAAGCTAAAATGCTCGGCATCGGAGGAGATAATATGAACTGGACCGAACAGGTTGGATCGATGATGAAGATGTGGGACGAGGCCCAGAAACAGTTTATGGGTGGGTGGTACGGTTTGGCGAGCGGTATGCCTGGGATGTCCGCCAGCACGTCTGGAATGCCGGGGATGTCGGGGATGCCGGATCTGTCGAACCCTATGAGTTTGCTTATGTCGGGGTTGCCGGCATGGGCAAAAAACAGCACGACGGGTCAGGGTGCCGCGGGGAATCTTCTTTCGAGTCAGGCCATGATGATGCAAAGCCTTGGTGTGTTGGCCCAGGCATGGAAGGCGATCTCTCCAAGTCTTGAAGCCGGAAAGCCATGGCAACCGGATTTCGATACCTTCCTCAAGCAATGGAGCAATGAGATCATGCAAGCACCGCAGCGATTCTCCTCGGCCGGGACAGGCGTGAGCGAGTTAATGAAATCGTTTATGGGTGAATGGGGGCCATTGCTTAAACCCTGGTTGGCATCGATCCAGGGCACCGGACTTGGGGGGCCGTTGGGCGATGTGCTGGGTAGCGAAAAGTTGCCCTTTGGCCAAATGATGAAACCTGCTTTCCAGGATCTGGCCCAAATTCCGATGGTCGGAGTGAATCGCGAACAAATGGCCAAGATTATGCGCGCTTTCGACGTCCATGTTGATGTGCGAAAAGCCTCGGTTAAATATCAAGCCGTCATAACGAAAACCATTGGCGATGCCATGAAGGAAACCATGGAACATCTGGTGGAACTTTCCAAGAAAGGTGAGCAGATCAAAAGCGTGCGCGAATTGATTCGCCTTTGGGTCAAGATCGCGGATCGGCAGTTCACTGAAATGTACGTCGACGATGATTTCGTCGCGATCCAACGGGAAGTATCCAGTGCAAACCTGCGCAATAAGCTTGCACAACGCGCTGTATTGGAAATGATCTTCAAGCAGCTGGAAATTCCAACTCGTACTGAAATCGATGATGCCTATAAAACCCTTCATGGTCTCAAAAGAGAGGTCAGGGAACTGCGCAATGCACGCAAGCAGTCAGTGTCCGATTCCACTGAATCATCAAAGAAAATGGAGGCCGAGCTAGCATCGCTGCGAAGCGCGCTACAGAAAATGGAAGCCAAGCTTGCTGAGCAGTCCGCAAAGGCCCCCAGGGCCGCGCCGGCGTCATTCGTGAAAGGCAAGGAAAATACTGCCGGCACTGCGGTTGCGACCGCAGGCAAGTCACCCGTTAGCAAGCCACCCGTTAAGGTCACCAGAAAAAAAATCCCATCCCAAAAGGTATAACTACCTAAGTTCTGCCCATGGCGAATCTTTCGATTCAGAATCTTTGTATGAAGAAGTATGAAGAACCGTCCGTGTGAGTAGACTTTAGTAACTCCCTATTATGTAAGGAGGAGCATAATGCTGATTCCGATTCAGCCAGACGATGTAATCCGGGAAATGGCCGAGATCAATCGTAAATTGACCAAAGGTATGGAGTACCTTGCCGATCTCAAAGAAGACGATGTCGATATCGCCACGGCCCCCAAGGAAACCATCTACACGCAGGACAAGCTGCGCATGTACCGGTATACGCCGGTTGTGGATAAACCCGAAAAGACCCCGTTACTGATTGTCTATGCGCTTGTCAATCGTTACCAGGTTGCTGATTTGCAACCGGACCGATCCCTGGTTCGTAACTTGCTCAAGGAAGGCGTGGATGTCCATCTGATCGAGTGGGGCGATCCGTTACCGGCCGACAAGTATCTCACCATTGACG
The DNA here is from genome assembly GCA_013042035.1 of Gammaproteobacteria bacterium. Classification (GTDB taxonomy): domain Bacteria; phylum Pseudomonadota; class Gammaproteobacteria; order HK1; family HK1; genus JABDQX01. Next base: position 2,139 of record JABDQX010000327.1, on the reverse strand, counting down.
ATTATGTAAATGGTTACATGAATGACTGTGTGGATTTCCTCCGGGAGCACTACGATGTCGATAGCATCAATGTCCTGGGAATTTGCCAGGGGGGTACGCTGTCCACCTGCTATTCATCACTCTATCCGGAAAAGATCAAAAATCTGGTGTTGACGGTTACTCCTATCGATTTTCATGCGCATGAAAAGGAATCGACAAAACCGCATGTCGGATTGCTCTTTAAAATGGGTAAAAGTGCCGATATCGACCTGATGGTTGACGCATTCGGTAATGTTCCGGCCGATTTGCTCAACATCTCATTTTTGACGGTGTCGCCCTTTATGCTGAATTTTGGCAAATATATCGACATGATCGATGGGCTGGACAATCCAAAGGCACTGCTGAACTTCATGCGCATGGAGAAATGGCTATTCAATGGTCCCGACAGTGCCGGTGAGGGATATCGTCAGTTCGTCAAGGACTTTCTCCAGGGCAACAAGCTTGTCAAGGGTGAAGTCGTTTTAGGCGATAAGCGTGTGGATCTGAAAAATATCACCATGCCAATCCTGAATGTGTACGCGACTGCCGATCACTTGGTGCCGCCGCCTTGTACAACCGCGCTTGGAAAGCATGTAAGCTCCAAGGATTATCAGGAATTGGCGATTGAAACCGGTCATATAGGAATTTATGTTGGCGGCAAACCGCAAAGCATATTGGCGCCGAACGTTGCCAAATGGCTTAAGGAACGGGCCTGAATCTCTCGCCTTGATTTCCCTGATTGGGTAGAGGGGGCTTGCGAGCGAGTCCCCAAGCCCGTCCCCGCGTTATCTCGCCAGAAGGCTGGTGGACCTGGTTTGGAGCGTGTCTTAGACACGCTCTTTAGGGATGGCGGGAACACGTGGCTGTGTCCTGCTCATCGCATTATGTTCTGGGGCAAACACCATGCTTCGGACGATAGCGATCTCGGTAGTTATCTCCCCCTTGAAGTTTCGGAAACTTGATCTAAGACAAACTGTAAGCGGATCGCCTCGTTGACCGCAGCCTTTCTATTGGTGCAGAATGCTGCGCTGCAGCGAGAGTAAAAAACGCCTATATATTATTAATATATTTGATATTACTAATATGCTTTGGCGGATTTCGCTTCGTTCTGCCGGAAAGAAAAATTTCCATATTCCTTAATTTATTCTCTGTCCCATGGAGGGGGGCTAGATGATTTTGCCGGATGGTTTTAATGGCAAAATTATTGACATTTAAGTTGGGTTCTTCCCAGGAGTTCCGCCGATGCTGACGATGAAAGACCGTATTGAAGAGCTTCGTGGCAAGCTTCGTAGCCTGCATGAAATGGGCGGTGCAAACAGAATCGCCAAGCAACACGCCGCAGGCAAGCTTACCGCTCGCGAGCGTATCGCGGATCTGGTGGATCCGGGAAGCTTTCATGAACTTATGGCCTATGCCGAGCATCGTGCTACCTTATTTGGCATGGATGGGCGGCATTTCCCAGCCGAGGCGGTAATAACGGGTACCGCGACAGTCGATGGGAGAGGTGTACATATCGCCAGCCATGACTTTACGGTAGCTGGTGGATCGGCCGGAGAGGTCCATTGCGACAAGATCGTCGAGATGATGAAGGCGGCCATGAAAACCGGTACGCCCATGATCGTCGTTAACGATTCAGCCGGTGCGCGGGTTCAGGAAGGGATCGATGCATTGGCTGCCTACGGGCGCATCTTCTACTACAACACACTGGCTTCCGGCGTTATCCCGCAAATCGCTTTAATCTGTGGTCCATGCGCGGGGGGAGCCGTCTATAGTCCCGCACTTACCGATTTCATCATTCAGACCAAGGCCGCTCGGATGTTCATCACCGGGCCCGAGGTTATCAAACAGGTAACTGGTGAGGACATTTCCCAGGAAGCGCTTGGTGGACCCGATGCCCACATGCGTAAATCCGGCGTCATTCATTTTGTGGCCGAAGACGACCACGATGCCCTGCATATCTGCAAAAGACTACTTTCCTTCCTGCCGTCCAACAATGTCGAGATGGGTCATCGGGAACCGTTCGATGAGGTCATCGATCTTGACGAAGCCCTGAACACCATTTTGCCGGAAGATCCCAAAAAGCCCTATGACATGCGGGATATCATCCGGCGCGTCGTGGAT
>JABDQX010000323.1 GCA_013042035.1 Gammaproteobacteria bacterium | reverse complement strand
ACGAGCTTGGGTTGGACCTCCATATTGAAACGCCGGGCGGTTTCGAACAGGCGCAGGAGCAGGTGACCGAAAGAGATATCCTTGAGCGGCCGCTCGAAAATCGGTTCGCACACCGTGCGAATGGCCGATTCGAATTCCTCTACCCGGGTATCGGTGGAGACCCATCCGCTCATGATATGCAGCTCGGCGACTCGCCGGTAATCCCGGTTGAAAAAGGCCACGAAGTTTTCCGCGAGATAACGTTGATCCTGGCGCGTGAGTGTTCCCACGATACCGAAATCCACGGCGATATAGGTCGGATCGCTAGGCGTGTCGACCGAGACGAAGATATTCCCGGGATGCATGTCGGCGTGAAAGAAATTATGGCGAAAAACCTGCGTAAAGAAGATCTCTACCCCACGCTCCGCCAGAAGCTTGAGATTGACGCCATGGCGCCGCAGTGTCTCCATATCGCTGACGGGAACCCCCGAGACGCGCTCCATGACCATAACGTTCCGGCGTGTCTGGGGCCAGAATACCGTGGGCACATAAAGATCGGTCGATCCCTGGAAATTGCGCCGCAACTGGGTTGCGGAGGCCGCTTCGCGCATGAGATCCAGCTCATCAAGAATGGTCTTCTCGTATTCGGCCACCACCTCTATCGGGCGCAGCCGGCGCCCGTCACGCCAGTACCGGTGGGCGAGATTGGCCAGGGTATACAAAAGATCCACATCACGCCGAATGACCTGTTCGATATTGGGACGAAGGACCTTGGCGACCACTTCCTCACCGCTCAACAGGCGCGCCGCATGGACCTGGGCGATGGAGGCCGAGGCAAGTGGGGTTTCATCGAAGTACTGAAATACCTGGGTAAGCGGTTGGCCATAGGCCTGTTCGATCAACACACGGGCCTGCGCGCCCGGGAAAGACGGCACTCGATCCTGAAGTTTTGCCAACTCCTCGGCAATATCCTCGGGAAGCAGATCACGCCGGGTGGAAAGGATTTGCCCGAACTTGACGAAGATCGGCCCCAGATCCTCCAGAGCCATCCGCAACCGCACCGCCCGTGGCGCACGATCTTTGCGTCGCCAATTCCAGGGAAGCAGGTAGAAGAGAAATCGAACCGGGCGAAACAGATGGGTCGCGAGAATGATTTCATCCAGATTATGCCGCACCAACACGACATTGATGTGGATGAGACGAAATGCCTGTCGAATGTGGAGCATGATTCAGAGCTTATATCCCCGATGCAGCGCGACGATACCACCGGTAAAGTTGTGATAGGTACAGCGAACAAACCCGGCGTCATTCATCATGGCCCGCAAGGCTTCCTGATCGGGATGCATGCGAATGGATTCCGCAAGATAACGGTAGCTGTCGGGGTCATCGGCCACCAACTCCCCGAGCCAGGGCAGAACCCGGAAGGAATAGGCATCATAGAGTGGGCGAATCGCCGGTATCGCCGGTTTGGAAAACTCCAGAATCAGAACGCGCCCGCCGGGGCGCAATACGCGCTGCATGGAAGCTAGCGCGCGTTCCTTGCGCGTGACATTGCGAAGACCGAATCCGATACAAATGCAATCGAACCAGTTATCGGGAAACGGGAGTTGCTCCGCATCCATTTGTACATATTGAATATTCGTCACGAAGCCTTCGTCCACCAGGCGTGAACGCCCTTTTCGGAGCATGGCGGCATTGATATCTCCCAACACCACGAGTCCGGACCCACCGACGCGCCTGGCCATCAACGAAGCGAGATCCCCTGTGCCACCGGCAAGGTCCAGTACGCGTTGCCCGCTATAGACATCGCTGAACATGACCGTCGCCCGCTTCCACAACCGGTGGAGCCCCAACGACATCAGATCGTTCATGATGTCGTATTTATCGGCTACGGAATTGAATACATTGGCCACCCGGCGGACTTTTTCCTCCACGGGAACTTGCTGAAAGCCGAAATCGGTTTTTTGTGTCATTGCTAATCCTGAGAGCGTGTCTGCAAAATCATTCCATACGATACAATGTATCCTCGACTTTCTTGAGCGCCCTTTGCACTTTGGAAAAGTCCGCAAGCAGCATGTTGATATCCATGGAATCGGAGAGTGCCTTATCCGCGAACTCTATGCTTGCCCTGACAAGACCAAACACCACGGCATTGATCATTGGCTGCCCCGCGCCACCCTTGAGCGTCTTGGATATGGCCATCAATTCCTGTAGTTCCCTGGACCAATCAACGGACGGAATCGGTTCGTCTCCGGCAGGGGAGGTCAAATCACCGGTGCCCAATGAGAATATTATTTTCCCATTTTGCTTCGCCTTCATGTAGATTTCTTTCAGGTCGCTTTTAATACCGTCCCCAAAGAGTACATTGTAAGGCCTCATGAAACCGTCGTAGATAATTTTATCCCGAAAGGGAAGCAATATTGCCTTTACATGCATGGGCAGGTACGACCTGGGAAACATCTCGTCGAACGAGTTACGCAAGGAAAATACGGCATAAACCTGTTCAGACTGTACGAAAACAGCATATTTCTTCAGGAATCTTTCGATGTAGAAATCGCCTTCGATAAAGTGCCGCCAACCGTGCGCAATGGACAGCCGCTCATCGTCGAACCCATTCGGATTCTCGGCGACAAACCTATCGATGATCCGCGGATTCTCGAAAAGAGACTCCCTTACCAGGAACTTCTTATCGGAATCCAGGGCCAGAAGATCCTCCAGTGACTCCACGCCGGGAATAGTGCCCAGTTTTTTGTTGGCATAATGCTGCAGTGGCCACATGACATCAAAAAACAGCGTTGCTTCTTCTTCCGGTAATTTCATGATGTTCTCTTTATTTTCTCGGAATTGTTAACATAACACCGAGAAAATCGATAGGTGGTGGGCCGGATTCATAGAATTTTGGTAACTGCCTACCATGCAGGCTCCGATGTTGGCTTATCCGAATAATGGCGCTGATTTTCTCTGCCGTCCCTGGCAACTGGGCCTGTCCCCGCGAAGGCGGGGATCCGCCAATCCCTGGCGGGATGACGGGGGATTGGCGTGATTCGAACGGGTCGCTTTTCCTGAATTACCGCTCCCCGTCATTCCGGCATGGATACGTCATTCTCGCGAAAGCGGGAACGGGATCCAGCGCCAGGGATGGTAGAAATACATGGAAGCTGGCGTAAACTTCGGGGTACGGTAGGT
>JABDQX010000321.1 GCA_013042035.1 Gammaproteobacteria bacterium | reverse complement strand
ACGAGGAACAACACGGCAATGCCCAATGCCCTGGAGGGATTTATCCATTGGGTGATGCTGGCAAGGGAGATACAGGCAAGACCGAGCAGGGCCGCGCCCATCATGCCGGCAAACGCATGATTAATCGGTTCGTTGCTCAGAAGACCGGTTATGCCATCCGGGAAGAGGATCAGAGTGATCCCCCAGAGCCCTAACATTAAAATGGCCAGCGCAAGTGAGAATCTTTGGAAAATTTCCATCGGGGTGTAACCTCTCTATACCACTTTCATTGATGTCTCTATGTTATCTGCCCGGCTTGACGGGTCGAGAACCCCAAAAGTAACACTATGATGTGCTTTGGGGCAAAATTTCCGACCATAATCTCCGAAATCTAATAGGATAATACTGATGCTTGAACTCAATCCGATATTTCTCCGGATAAAACAAATGCAAGGGCGACTCGATCCCCTGAGGGGGTACCTTTGACTTCGATACCCGTCAGGAACGATTGATCGAGGTCAGAGAGGAACTGGAAGCCCCTGAAATATGGCAGAACCCTGAAAAAGCCCAGGCCCTGGGACGTGAGCGGGCAAGACTCGAAAACACCGTGGGCACGTTGATCTCACTCGATAGCGGCCTTGCGGAAGCTGCCGATCTATTGACCATGGCCCGCGAGGAACAGGACAGCGACACGGTAACCGCCGTGGAAGATGATCTGGCGATTATCGAACAGCGGCTGTCGGATCTGGAGTTTCGACGAATGTTCTCCGGTGAAATGGATGCCGAGAACGCCTTCCTGGACATCCAGTCCGGCTCCGGAGGCACCGAGGCCCAGGACTGGGCGCAGATGCTGTTTCGCATGTACATGCGCTGGGGCGAACGGCGTAATTTCATCACCGAAGTCATCGAATTCTCCCCCGGCGAAGTCGCCGGCATCAAAAGCGCCACGATTCGTTTCCAGGGCGATTATGCCTTCGGTTGGCTGCGCACCGAGATAGGCGTGCACCGCCTGGTTCGGAAATCTCCTTTCGACTCCGGCAATCGGCGCCATACCTCATTCGCGGCGATATTCATCAGCCCCGAGGTATCCGACGATATCGAGATCGATATCAATCCGGCGGATCTGCGTATCGATGTGTATCGGGCCAGCGGCGCCGGCGGTCAGCATGTCAACCGTACCGAGTCGGCGGTGCGGATTACCCACAATCCCACCGGCATCGTCGTGCAGTGCCAGAATGATCGCTCCCAACACAAAAACAAGGCCACCGCCATGAAGCAACTGCGGGCGAAGCTGTACGAATTCGAGATGGCCGAGAAGCGAAGCCAGCAGCAGGCAACGGAAGATAGCAAGGCCGATATCGGTTGGGGGAGTCAGATCCGCTCTTACGTACTCGATCAGTCTCGGATCAAGGATCTGCGCACCGGGATCGAAATCGGCAACACCCAGGCGGTATTGGATGGGGATCTGGATAAATTCATCGAGGCGAGCCTGAAGCAGGGAGTGTGATGATGGTTTTCCGGAACAATCGCCTTCGAGTTCGCCACGACGACCGGAAGAAAATTTCGTCCCCCAATTCTCGGAACGCAAAAAAACCATGAAGACATTCAGTACCGCGGGTCCCGTAAAGCAAAACAAACACTACAACATTGCGCCCCTGTCGCGTTGGGATACGGATGAAATCTACCGATTGATTGAAGAGGAGCGTTACTTCGTGACCCGCGTGTCGGTCGTTCTATGTAACTGTTGACGTAACGCAGAAAACGGACAAAAGGACAAGCAAGCTGGTATGTTCTTTGATAGAAATCGCCTTAACCAAGAAATCACATCCCACTTTCTCGAATCAACACCCCAACCGCGAAACGCCAGAATCCGGCAAAAAAACTCTCTCGGCTGGCTGCGATGGAGACCTGCCCGCGCGCCTGCGTACCGGGAACAGACTCCCCATCCTCGACCGCGATGCGCAATCGGTAGTGGGCGCGCTCCGGGACCATGGTGTCATCCATGACCCGCACCTTGATCCCACCCTCGAACAGGGAAGCAAAAGCGGGTTCGGCCAGGACCCTGGCGGCGGTTTTCTCTACCAGTGATATGGAACACCCGATACCGTTTTGCGCCAGTGTGTTGGCATAAAACCGGCAATCGGCACCAGGGGTGATGCGATGGATCGTGTCTTCATCCACATAGGCGATAATCCCCGGTTCGAATTCTCCACGGGCATCGGTCTTCAGGATAATCGCCAGTTTGTGTCCGGCCCCGATCCATTGACCGGGCGCCAGATAGGGATCCAGATCCATGACCCGGCCGGTGGGGAAGGGCGATGCAACCACGAGACGGGCCAGTTCTTTTTCCAACCCGATGTGTTTGGCCACGGCCTCCCGAAATTCGGCCAGGATGGTTTGATTGCGCTTGCGGAACGATTCCTCGAAGCTGGCCGACTTGAGTTCGTAGCGCAGGGTTTCTATGCGGGTTCCGGCCTGATCGAGTTTGTGCGTCAGATCCGGGTTGGTAAGGGAAAAAAGTGTCCGATCCTGTGTGACGATGTCGCCTTCCCCGACGTTGATATCCGTAATAAGCGCCGGACTTGCGGTGTAGAGGGT
>JABDQX010000312.1 GCA_013042035.1 Gammaproteobacteria bacterium | reverse complement strand
ATTGGGGTCCCGCAAGGCGCGGAAGGTAAAAAATCGGGGAGTGTAGCGAGCTACATGACGCGATTTTTGACTCTTTCGCAACGCAGCGGGCCACAATTCGGGGGCCGCCGCAGTAGACCGGGGATTTCTCAGACACGCTCTAAGGCACCTAAAGGTAGCTTTCCGACCAATATTGTCACTCATCGAGGAACCCGATGCCTGAAGTAATCCGGATGTCCAAAATGATTAAACCATTGCCTACAAACCTGTATACAGACCTACATACAGACCATGTAAACGTAGCCAAACTTCTTGACCTTGTCGAAGAGCAGTTGGAGTTGCTGCAAACGGGAGAGGTGCCTGATTACGTACTCATGATGGACATCATGCAATACATGACAAATTACCCGGATCTATTTCATCATCCAAGAGAAGATGTGCTTTTTCAGCGGGTCACGGAACGTCACGAGGATGCCCGTTCCATGGTGGCCGATCTCGCGCATGAGCACGATGTATTGGCGCATCAGGGGAAGGCGTTTTTCAATTTGTTGCACACGGTTATCCACGAACAGCCGGTGGAGCGAGGAACTCTGGAGGCGAAGGCCCGCGAATATATCTCCACATTGCGCTCGCATATGAATGTGGAAGAAGGACAACTTTTCCCCCTGGCCATGCAGGTGTTGCGCGAAGAAGACTGGCAAGAGGTCGAAACCATCATGGGAAACCGGGAAGACCCGCTATTCGGGAAGAATATCGTCGAGGCCGAATACCTGGCCCTGTATGAGTATATTCAAAGTTATGAAGCATCATGAATTCCGGCTTGTGCGGTTACTAGGACCGCGAAAACTTTCTCATGGTATACAGTTAGATACAGTGCCAGCCATCTCGCTTTAGTTTTTGCGTGGTTAACATATCCTGGCGAAACAGGTTCCCGAATTCTCCAGTTGTATACCCCCAGTTGTATACCCAATGAGGAAACCGCACATAGTCGTACGTGAATAATCCTTCATGAGTAATGCACCCCAACCTCCACACAACCACTTCGAAGAACGCCTGCGCGGCAAATTTTCCGGCATTCTGCGTTGGGCGGATCTCGATACCCTATGGGAGCGGATCCTGGCGGAGCCCGAAGGGTGGTACCTGTATGAGACCCGTGAGGATCCGCCGGAGCATATTGTCGATTCCGCAGGGTTGCGCGACATTATCCATAGCATCGATCGGGTTCTGCGGGAAAAGCACAAACACGATTACTGTGGCATTGTGTACGCGGATGACCCCGCCGAACCCGGCATGGTCAAGATCTACGATCCCGAAAATCTGGGCGTTGTTTGCGGCCCCGGTGGTGAACGGATTCTGCCACGATGGATCCTGAGTCGGGAAAGGCCGGAACGACTCCGTAGCGGCCATGCCACGCAGAACACCGGAAATAGCGTACTTTGGGGAAATAACACTTGGTGGCGGCGTATTTTTTCGTGAGCGATACCCCATTCTGAGCAGGAAAATAAGCCACATCGTAGAGAGATACCGTGAATAAAAAACCGGGCCGAAAAATCATCACCTTCGATTGGGCCATCAAGACCGTCCTGCGCGACAAGGCCAACTTCGATGTTCTTGAGGGTTTTCTAACAGCCCTTTTCCATCGACCGATTACCATACTCGACCTGCTGGAGAGCGAGGGCAATCGGACCAGCGAGTACGCCAAATATAACCGAGTGGACCTGCTGGCCAAGACCCAGGATGACGAGCGAATTATCGTGGAGGTGCAATACCTCTCGGAGATGAACTACCTGCGGCGTCTCGCCTACGGTACGGCCAAGACCATCGTCGAGAATATTGGGGCTGGCGCCTCCTATGTCAACGTCAAAAAGGTCTATTCGGTGAATCTCCTCTACTTCGACGCTGTGGAAAATGGCGATGACTATATCTACCATGGCAAGACCCAGTTCACCGGTTTTCATACCCACAATGCCGTGACGTTCAAGAAATCCCTGACGGGCGATGAAATCCGCGTCGGCGGGCGCAACATCTTTCCCGAGTACTTTCTCATTTCCCTGAAATATTTTACCGATGTGATTCAAGACGATCTGGACCAGTGGATCTACGCCTTCAAGAACAACGAGGTCCTGGACGAATTCACCGCCCCCGGCATCGGGGCGCTTAAGGAGAAATTCGATTACCTGAATCTCGATGAGAAAGAGAGGTATCGGTTTGACAAGCACATCGATTATTTAAGGTCCGAAGTGGGCATGGCCCAAAGCATGGAGTGGGAAGCCAGGGAGGCCAGACGGAAGGCCGAGGAGGCCAGACAAAAAGGGATCGAAGAAGGACGCCGGACGGGAATCGAAGAAGGACATCGGACGGGGCTTGAGGAAGGACGCCAGGAAGGACGTCGGACGGGGCTCGATGAAGGACGCCAGGAAGGACGTGAGGAAGGGCGCGAGGAAGAAAGGAAAAACCTCGTGAGATCCTTGCGTGGAAATGGGATGGCCATCGATGTCATTGCCACCGCCATCGGGCTTTCCGAAAAAGCAATATACCGGCTACTGGATGAGGGGTGAGGTGTGTGGCGGTTTACGTGTGGAAACATTTGCCGCTTTTATCCCCGTGTGCAACCTTGTCCGTAACCGGTTGATATTCTCAATAAACGCCGTTATAGAGATACCATGTACTTAAAGAATACTCGTTCACCACTGAGCTACCGCGATGCCGGCGTCGATATCGACAAAGGCAACCGTTTGGTCGAGCACATAAAAACTCTTGCCAAACGAACCACGCGACCGGAAGTGCTGGCCGGCGTCGGGGGATTTGGCGCTCTGTTCGAATTGCCGATAAAAGATTATGAGGCTCCGATACTGGTTTCCGGGACCGATGGCGTTGGCACCAAGTTAAAACTTGCCGTTCAGACGGGTATCCATGACACCATCGGCATCGATTTGGTGGCCATGTGCGTCAATGATGTTCTGACGCACGGCGCAAAACCGCTTTTTTTTCTCGATTATTTTGCTACGGGACAACTGGATCTCGCTGTCGCGAAACAGGTGGTTGCGGGGATTTCCCGTGGCTGCGAGCAGGCCCAGGCTGCCCTGATTGGCGGCGAGACCGCCGAGATGCCGGGGGTCTATCACGATGGTGACTATGATCTGGCCGGTTTTTGTGTCGGCATCGTGGAAAAGGCTCGGCTTATTGATGGTCAAAGCGTTGCGCCGGGCGATGTTCTGCTCGGCCTTGGGGCAACCGGCCCCCATTCCAACGGCTATTCCTTGATCCGCAAGGTCTTGGAGCGAACCGGAAAACCGCTCGGTGAGGCGCTCGCAGAACCCTTCCATGGACAAACCCTGGGGGAAGCCCTGCTGACGCCGACTCGCATCTATGTTCGCCCCGTGCTGGCGCTAATGGAGCAGCTACCTGTTCGGGCACTGGCCCATATCACCGGCGGCGGACTCCTGGAAAATGTGCCTCGCGTTTTGCCTGCCGGGGTACGCGCCCGAATAGATACCAGCGCGTGGACGCAACCACCGGTATTCCAGTGGCTGAAAACGACCGGAGGGATCAGTGATACGGAGATGTACCGAACCTTCAATTGCGGTATCGGCATGGTGGTGTGCGTACGCCCGGATGACGCGGCGGTGGCCATGAAGATCCTGGAGCAATTCGAACAGCCTGCATGGGAGATCGGTGTTGTAGAGGCCGATACGGATCATGCCGGCACCTCGGGTGATGTACAGCCTTCACCAGTTATTCTTTTGTAAGATAGCCTGAAGATGAAACTGAAAATTATCATTCATGAAGCAGAAGAAGGTGGATACTGGGCCGAAGTCCCTGCTATCCCCGGTTGTGCAACCCAAGGCGAGGATCTAAAAGAACTTGTCGAGAACCTTTACGATGCCGTAGAAGGGTGTCTTAGCGTTGATATGGAGGCAATTCAGATCGAGAGCACCGATCAGGTAATGGAGCTTGCCGTCTAAAATGAAAACCATCAGTGGCGGACGGATGAGCGTTCTGCTTCGGGCAAAAGGGTGGACGCTTTCCCGTGTTACTGGTAGCCACCATATATTTACACGTCCGGGTAAAAATTCACGAATCACTGTCCCGATACACGGCAACCGGGATCTGAAAGATTGGTCTACAAAAAACCATTATGAGGCAGTCTGGTATCTGCGAGGACGAACTCTGAAACAGATAAAACACATCAATGGAAACAGCGAATAACACAAAAACAAACGAATGCCTCGACCCGCAGCATCCTCACCCCATTGTCGTTCTCATTTCCGGGCGCGGCAGCAACCTGCAGTCAATCATCGACGCCGCCAACGCGGATCTTCGCGTGGAGATCCGCGCCGTTATCAGCAATAAGAGCGACGCCTTCGGACTCGAACGCGCCCGCCAAGCGGGTATCGAAACGAGAGTCATCGAACACCAATCGTTTCCGAAACGGGAGGACTTCGACGGGGCACTGCAAGCGGTCATCGAGCAATTCCAGCCGCGCCTGGTAGTATTGGCCGGTTTCATGCGAATATTGACCCCGGCCTTTGTGGCTCATTTCAAAAATCGCCTGATCAACATCCATCCTGCCCTGCTCCCGCTATTACCGGGGCTCGATACCCATGAGCGGGCGATTGCCGAAGGTTTCAAGGAACACGGCGCCAGCGTGCATTTCGTCACCGAGGAAGTCGATGCCGGCCCGATTATCATCCAGGCGCGCGTCCCGGTATTGCCCGGCGATACGCCGGAAACGCTTGCCGCACGGGTGCTGGTGGAGGAGCATCGGATTCTTCCCCAGGCGATCCGGTGGTTTATGGAAGGCAAATTGTCACCGAACGCCGACGACGGTCAATGACGCCCCCCAATCCGGAACTCCAGATTGCCAACGACTTCGTGCGGTACACCAACCGCAATATCTTCCTGACCGGAAAGGCCGGTACCGGGAAAACCACTTTCCTGCGCGCGTTACGGGGAAATATCCCTAAGCGCACGGTTATCACGGCCCCGACGGGGGTGGCGGCCATCAACGCCAACGGGGTTACCCTACACTCGTTTTTTCAGGTGCCGCTCGGTCCCTTCGTACCGGGGAGTGAGGGCTTCGAACACAATCAGTATCGGTTCAGCAGAAAAAAAAGACAGATCATCAATAACCTGGATCTGTTGGTGATCGATGAGATCAGTATGGTGCGCGCCGATCTACTCGACGGTGTGGATGCCGTATTGCGTCGTTATCGGCGCAGCCACCTGCCGTTTGGGGGGGTGCAACTACTCATGATCGGGGATCTTCATCAGCTATCCCCGGTGGTCAAGGGAAGCGACTGGGAGATCCTGGGGCAATTCTACGACTCCCCATATTTTTTCAGCAGCAATGCCCTGGCGCAAACCGAACTGGTCCCCATCGAACTCAAACACATCTATCGCCAGTCGGATAGCCACTTTATCCATCTTCTGAACCACGTGCGCGACAACACCCTGGATACCGAGACCCTCCAGGCCATCAACAAACGTTATATTCCGGATTTCTCCGCCCCGGACGGTGAGGACTACATTACCCTTACTACCCATAACAACACCGCCAACGCCCTGAACGACTCCAAGCTCGATACCCTCAAGGGCAAATCACGCAAGTTTCTGGCCAAAATAGAAGGCGATTTCCCTGAATATGCCTATCCGACCCTGGCCACGCTGGAATTGAAGCCGGCGGCCCAGGTCATGTTCGTGCGCAACGACATATCACCCGAAAAGCGTTATTTCAATGGCAAGATCGGCACGGTGACGCGGATCTCCGGCGACAGAATCCAGGTAAAGTGCCCGGACGATGAACAGGCGGTCGTCGTGGAGCCGATCATCTGGGAGAACATTACCTACAAGCTGAATTCTGAAACCGGCCAAATCATCGAAGATATCCTCGGTACATTCCAGCAATATCCCCTGAAACTGGCGTGGGCGATTACCATCCACAAAAGTCAGGGGCTCACCTTCGAGCGGGCCATCATCGATGCCAACGCCGCCTTTGCCCACGGCCAGGTGTACGTGGCCCTGAGCCGCTGCAAGACACTCGAAGGCATGGTGTTGCGATCACCTCTTTCGCCGCGCGCCGTGAAGACCGACAGCACCGTAGCACGTTTTGTCGAAGGCATTACCCGGAATCCGCCTTCCCAGGCGGGCCTTGATGCTGCCAAGGTCGGCTACCAACAGCGCCTGCTCACCGAATGCTTCGATTTCCGGCAGTTCGGCATCTGCCTCGACCGGGTTGTCGAGATACCCACCGAAAACAGCAACCTTCGATTGTCGGGCACGGGCGCCGAGAACATTCAGGCGCTGAGGCAAGTCATTGAGGAGGACATCATCGACGTTGGGGTAAAGTTCGAACGGCAACTGCGCGGATTGTTTACCACCGATACCCTGCCCGAATCCGATGCCCTCATCCGCGAGCGGGTCACCAAGGCATCCGGCTATTTCCGGAAAAAACTCAACGAAACAATCATCCCGTTTCTTCGGGATGTACGGATAGACACCAAAAACAAGGAACTCGCCAAACAGGCGAATAAAGCACTCGAACTGCTAAGAGAAGAAATTGCGCTAAAACAAGCCGTACTGTCGGCCTGCAAAACCGGTTTCTCGGCGCCAGGGTACCTGCGCGCCGTTGCACGATCCGGGATTGGGGACGACTGAGATGCCGTGATATTTTTGTTTCGGATGTAACAAGAGGGCAGGTACGGGGGGCTTTGAAGGGAGTAGGCACAGGGGGCCTTTGAAGAGGGCAGGCACAAGGATCTGCCCCTACAGACAATGAATTTACCGTTGTGCATCAACAAAGTCGGGGCAACCCCCCGTGGTTGCCCTGTGATTGAAAACGTACGCAAAAGAAGACATCGACCAGGGGCCACCCATGCGAATACCCTCTAAAGACATCCTCCGCATCGCCACTCGCCAAAGCCCGCTTGCCTTGTGGCAGGCCGAGCACGTGGCCAGCCGCCTTCTGGCGTTTCACGACGATATC
>JABDQX010000016.1 GCA_013042035.1 Gammaproteobacteria bacterium | reverse complement strand
CGTTGCGAAAGAGTCAAAAATCGAGTCATGTAGCTCGCTACACTCCCCGATTTTTTACCTTCCGCGCCTTGCGGGACCCCAATCGGGCTACCGCCTCGCGACGACCGGGTATTTTCAGACACGCTCTTACCGTGACAGCCGGAATCGTATCAGAAATCCCGTACTACCACTCCCGCCCCGAGCATTCTCGCCTCTATCGGTTTAATTCCTTCTAGTTTACCACCGTGTGCAATTTTTTCCTGCAACCCGCTGACTTTTTGATGGTGCCATTCTCAACAAGATTCCTTTGAGCTGACAACCAACTGAAAACAATGGATTCTGAAAAAGTTACACACGGAATCCAATTTGATATTGTACGCTTACAGCGTGTACCTGCCACCCCCCAGAACAAAATAATTTTGTTTCGAAAAACTATCCGTCATTTATTTAGGGTAGACCGACGCTTGTGCGGTGCAATAAAATGTATAATCCGGGCGTATAAGGGGAACAATTTATGCTAATCAACACGCACAATTCCTGGTTATTGATTATAGATGTACAGGAAAAACTGATTCCAGCCATTCATAACAGGGACGCTGTCATTGACCACTGCGCGTGGCTCATGAAGGTCTCGGACTTCATGGGTGTTCCGATGCTCGTTTCCGAGCAGTACCCCAAAGGCCTTGGTCCTACCGTATCCCAGCTTCGTGAACTGGCACCGAAGGATGCCTTTATGGAGAAGGTGCATTTTTCTTGTGTCGCGGCGCCTCAATGCGATGCCCGTATCAGCGCACTAGGGCGCACTCAGGTGGTCATCGCCGGTATCGAAGCTCATGTCTGCGTATTGCAAACCGCACTTGATCTGGCAGCCGATGGCAAGCAGGTGTTTGTAGTGGCCGACGCCATTTCTTCGCGGGATCCACGGGATGTGGAATTGGCCATGAAACGCATGCGATCTGTCGGAATCACAATAGTTAGCAGGGAAATGGTTCTTTTTGAGTGGGCGCACAAGTCCGATACAACGCAATTCAAGCAATTGAGTTCTATGTTTTTGAAATAAGTGTTTTTAAGATGAGGAGATAAACTATGAAGAACGTAAGTGGACAATCAGCATTGATTTCCGGTGGCGGATCCGGAATGGGAGCGGAAACCGCAAAGGTCTTGGCGGCAGCTGGTGCCAAGGTGGCTCTTCTTGACATGAACGAAGAAGCCGCTCAAAAAGTTGCCGATGAGATTGGTGCAAATGCTATCGCCGTGCAATGTGATGTATCGGATGGAGCAAGCACGGAAGCGGCTGTTGCCAAAGCACGCGAAATCAATGGCGCGGCCCGTATTCTGGTCAACTGCGCGGGTATCGCACCGCCAAAGAAAGTGATCGATAGGGAAGGCAATCCTGTCGGGTTGGATTTTTACGCCAAGGTCATTGGTGTCAACCTGATCGGTATTTACAATGTCATGCGTTTGGCGGCGGCCGACATGGCGAAACTGGATCCGGTTACGGATGCTGGAGAGCGTGGTGTGGTGATCAACACCGCTTCTATTGCCGCCTTCGATGGCCAAATCGGCCAAACCGCGTACGGAAGTTCCAAGGCTGGTGTTGTCGGTCTTACCTTGCCTTCTGCCCGTGAGTTTGCACCGCTCGGCATTCGTGTCATGTGCGTCTGCCCCGGTATCATTGGAACCCCCATGTTGCTGGGGCTGCCCGAGAATGTGCAAGAAGCACTGGCCAAAATGATTCCGTTCCCCTCACGCCTGGGTTATCCCAGTGAATACTCGAGTCTGGTGATGCACATCATCGAAAACGAGCTGTTGAATGGTGAGGTAATTCGTCTGGATGGCGCTATTCGCATGGCACCGAAGTAATCCGAATAATAGCGATAACAAAGAAAAACCACAGGTGTTCACGGATAAAGCTCAACCCTACCAAGGCTGAAACCAAGGCTCGCGAGGATTTCCTTGGTTATTTTGTTCAGGATTCTGGCGATAAGAACTAAGAATTAACTGCACGGGTACTTGGCAGGCAAAACGCAATTCGTGTCCATACTGTGGTTGAAAAATATTCTGGAGGAGATAGTTGTATGAGTTATGAAAATATTTTGTTAGAAAAGCCGGAAGAAGGTATTTATCTGATTACCATCAACCGTCCGAAGGTTCTGAATGCGTTGAATGCCCAAACGGTCAGCGAACTGGAATCGGCCCTTGCAAAAATCGCGGGGGATAGCACTGCCCGTGCATTGTTGATCACCGGCGCGGGTGAAAAGGCCTTTGTGGCCGGTGGCGATATTGCCGAGATGCAAAACCTCAAGGCCATGCAGGCCAAGGCCTTCGGGCAACAGGGATTACGCGTGTTGCGCGGCATCGAAGAACTGCCGGTCCCCGTCATCGCCGTTATCAATGGCTTTTGTCTTGGGGGTGGTAATGAGTTGGCGATGGCCTGTGACTGGATGCTGGCCAGCGACAAGGCCGTGTTCGGACAACCGGAGGTCAACCTGGGGGTAACGCCTGGTTTTGGAGGAACACAACGCCTGACTCGCCTTGTGGGGACGGCCATGGCCATGGAGATGATCTCGACGGGTCGCAATGTCAAGGCAGAAGAAGCAAAGGCTATCGGTCTTGTCAATCACGTATATCCGGCGGATGAATTGATGGAGCAGGCCATGAAAGTAGCGCGTTCCATCGCCAGTAAGGGACCGGTATCCATTAAACTGTCTAAAGAGGCAATCCAACGCGGACAGCATATGGATCTCGATAGCGCTGGGTTATTCGAGAGCGAAATCTTCGGGCTGTGTTTTGCGACCGCGGATCAAAAAGAAGGCATGATGGCGTTCGTGGAGAAACGCAAAGCAGTCTTCAAAAACGAATAAGCGGAGTAAAGTCAAATCCGCGCAACTTTCCAAAAATCATTCATTTTTGGTCAGTTAAAAGCCGAAAGAAATTCTGCTGCGTAGGTTACGGAAAAAGGTTCCACACGGAAGAAATTACAAAATAAATAAAGAGGAAATAGAAATGAAATCACCAGTACGTGTTGCAATAACGGGCGCTGCGGGTCAAATTAGCTATTCGCTGTTGTTTCGAATCGCTTCTGGAGAGATGCTGGGAAAAGACCAGCCAGTAATCCTGCAATTATTGGAAATCACCCCGGCCTTGAAGGCGCTGAATGGGGTTGTTATGGAAATCAAGGACTGTGCCTATCCTTTGGTGCAAGATATCATTACCACCGATGACGTCAATGTTGCCTTTGGTGATGTCAGCTATGCGATGCTGGTTGGCGCGAAGCCGCGGGGACCGGGCATGGAACGCAAGGATCTGCTAAGCGAGAATGGCAAGATCTTCGGCCCGCAAGGAAAGGCGCTCAATGCGCATGCCAAGCGTGACGTTAAGATTCTTGTTATTGGAAACCCGGCCAATACCAACGCGTTGATCGCCATGAAAAACGCCCCTGATCTCGACCCCCGCCAGTTTACGGCCATGATGCGCCTGGATCACAATCGCGCTATGAGTCAGTTGGCGGAAAAAACAGGGAACGCCGTTGCCGACATCAAAAGAGTGACGGTATGGGGCAACCATTCCACAACCCAGTATCCGGACATTAATCATGCCATCGCCAATAAAAAATCCGCCATGGATCTTGTGGATACATCATGGATACGGGATGAGTTCATTCCCAGGGTTCAAAAACGCGGGGCCGAAATCATTGCCGCCCGTGGGAGCTCCAGCGCTGCCTCGGCTGGTTATGCGGGACTTGAGCATATTCGCGATTGGGTCATGGGCACTCCAAAAGATACCTGGGTAACCATGGGTATTCCTTCGGATGGTAGCTATGATATCCCGGAAGGCGTCATATACGGTTATCCAGTAACGACCGCAAATGGCAAATATGAGATCGTTCAGAATCTCGGTATCGATGAATTCGGTCGCGAGAAGATAGAAGCGAGCTTAAAGGAACTCCAGGAAGAACGAGATGCGGTCAAGGACCTGCTCGGATAAATTTTCCTCCGTGCGCAACTTTTTTTATACAGCGCCTTCGTTTTTCCATGGCGTCATTTTTATAGGATTCCCCGCGGATTGGAACCAACTGAAAATAGGGGAAATAGAAAAAGTTGCACACGAAGCGATTTTCGATATGACTGGAAATTTATCGCGGTGAGTTTTTCCGGTTGGCGTTTCTTACCCGAAACGCTATACTCTCGGCTCGCTCTTTGGGTGGTGATGTTGATTTTCGTAACTAACCTGGCAGGGGTTAGTCGCTGGGATACCTATGTATTGGTGGTTATCGGAAATCCAGTGACATGGATTCCCAACCCGATACAGCCGGAACCAAAATACTCTGCGGGAATTTTTTGATCGTTTTGATCAAAATTCTGGCGACAAGAAACTAACCGGTTGATCGATAAAGTATGTTAGAGTAGCTCCAATAAAATCCGATGGGCATTGTGATTTTACGGGATTGAAAATCCCGCGAAATGGGGTGACTCCGAACCCATGGCGTTCGGATTTTTACCTCGGTTCTCACTAAATGAAGTGGGCTTCGTGCCCACTTTTTGTTTTTGGTGTGCGATGCGTGGCTACAGTAAACAGTTATGCGAGATCATCGAGCCGGCGATTACAGGGCTCGGTTATGAATTGATCGGTGTCCAACATTTTCCCAGACAAGAAGGGGCGTTGGTGCGGGTTTATATTGATCATCCGGCGGGCATCGGTTTGGATGACTGTGAGTTGGTTAGCCATCAAATAAGCGGCGTACTAGACGTTTCCGACCCGATTCGGAGTCAGTATAACCTTGAGGTGTCGTCACCAGGACCGGACAGACCGTTGTTTAAGCCAAGCCATTTTGAGCAGTTCAAGGGATGCCACATTCGAATAAAACTCGATGCATCCTGGCAAGGGCGTAAAAATATTGCAGGGGAGCTGCTCGGATGCCGCTCCAATAGTGTACTGGTGGTAGAAGATGACATTGAGCATGCAATCCCTTTGGATCTGATTGGAACAGCGCGGCTTGTCCCGGGACATTAACCGAATGCCGCCAGTTCATTACAAAATTACAAGTTTTTCCTGTATGTGCGTAACTGCATTTTTTAATACGTTTTCTGTATTTTTGCCCCGTGAGGCGGGGCCATATTCGTACGTACAGCGTTTGGATTTATGTGCCAAGTTGGGGCGAGCTTGCGAACCCAACCGTATAAATTCCGACATGGCCGGAATTTATTAGGAGTCATAGCTCATGAGTAAAGAGATCTTACTGGTGGTGGAGGCCGTCTCTAACGAAAAGGGCGTGGCGCCGGAAATTATCTTCGAGGCAATTGAGGCAGCTCTTGCCAGTGCCACCAAGAAGCGCTATCGGGAAGATATCGAGGCACGAGTCAGTATTGATCGGCAAACGGGTGATTATGAAACATTCAGGCGTTGGGAAATCGTCGAGGAAGAGCACACAAGCGATGGACTCGAGTTCCCCTCGCACCAAATCTCGCTCCAAGAGGCTCGTGTACAAAATGCCGATATTCAACCGGGAGAGTTTATCGAAGAGCCTATCGAATCGATAGCTTTCGGACGCATCGCGGCTCAAACGGCCAAACAAGTTATTGTGCAAAAAGTGCGCGAGGCCGAGCGCGCGCAGGTTGTCGAAGCATATCGGGATCGGGTAGGTGAGTTGGTAAATGGTATTGTCAAACGCGTTGAGCGTGGTCATATCATGTTGGATTTGGGTGGAAACATGGAGGCCTTTATTCCTCGGGACGAGATGATTCCTCGTGAATCGATACGCCCGGGTGACAGATTGCGTGGGCTTTTGCGTCAGGTCAATACCGAGAGCAAGGGGCCACAACTTCTCGTCAGCCGCACTGCCCCTGAACTTCTAATCAGGCTTTTTTCACTGGAAGTTCCTGAGATTGGAGAAGGTTTGATCGAAATTATGGGGGCTGCTCGCGATCCGGGACTGCGTGCCAAAATCGGTGTGCGTACCAAGGAACCCAGAATCGATCCGGTGGGTGCTTGTGTTGGTATGCGCGGAGCCCGAGTGCAGGCGGTATCCAACGAACTCGCCGGTGAACGCGTGGATATTATTCTCTGGGATGAAAACCCAGCCCAATATGTCATTAATGCCATGTCTCCCGCGGAGGTTGGTTCTATCGTCGTGGATGAAGAAGCCAACTCCATGGATGTTGCCGTTTCGGAAGAACACTTATCCCAGGCTATTGGCCGTGGTGGGCAAAATGTCCGTTTAGCCAGTCAGCTTACCGGTTGGGAACTTAATGTGATGACGGACCGGCAAGCCATAGAAAAGGTGGAAGCGGAAGTCGAACGTTCCCTGATGATGTTTATGGAACAACTCGACGTCGATGAAGAAGTTGCGACTATTCTGGCGCAGGAAGGTTTTTCCAATATCGACGAAGTTGCCTATCTTCCCACCCATGAGATGTTGGCAATCGAAGAATTTGATGAAAGTATCGTCACCGAGCTCCAATCTCGCGCACGCGATATACTTCTCAATCGGGAAATTGCTAATGAAGAGCGTCTCGGCGAATCGGAACCGGCCCCGGATCTGTTGGACGTCGATGGTATCGATGGAGAGCTCGCTTATACCTTGGCAAGCCGAGGTGTTGTGACGCGCGAAGATTTGGCTGAGCAATCCGTGGATGAATTGGTAGAGCTTACCGATATGAATGCAGAACGTGCCGGAGCTCTCATCATGGCTGCCCGTGAGATTTGGTTTTGATGTATTTACAAGCGAAACTCAGTGTCGTATCGCTCCGCGGAGCGGAATTATTTATGTTCGCCATTGATTTACAGGCTATGAGGTAATAACGCAAATGGCCGAGGTAACCGTAAAACAGCTTGCCGACGTAATAGGGATCTCTGTGGACCGGTTGCTTGTGCGGTTAGACGAGGCTGGTCTACCACACCGCGATCCTGGCGAACCTATCAACGAAAGTGACAAAAGCAAACTTTTGTTACACCTTCGACGGATACATGGGAAACCCGACGGGGAAAAACCACTACAAAAGAAGGTAACCCTGAAACGAAAATCGGTCAGTGAAATCAAAATTCCAGCCAGTCAGACTCGAACCGGTACGCAGCGGCGTGTAGTTACACGCGCTCCCGCAAAAACGGTAACCGTGGAAGTTAGAAAGCGTCGAACCTACCAACCGGAGCCCGAGCCCGGTGCCAAGGCGGTTGACAAAACCGTAAAAACCGACGCGGACGAATTCGCCGTACGCTCCCGTATGGAAGCGGCCAAGCGCGCGTTGCAGGTAGAGGCAAAACAGCGTCATCAGGAAATAGATGCAAAGCTCCGCATCGAACGGGAAGAGCGTGAGCATGAAGAAATACGCAAGAAGGCCGAGGAACGTACGCTAATAAAAGAAAGGCGTGAAATAAAACGTGAATTAGCCGGAGGTATTTCGGATGAAGAAACGCCGTACGCGGACGTTGCAGCGCCACAACCCACCGTCACCGCACCGGAGCGGCCCGCACCGGTTCCTGCCGTTATAAAACCGGCTCCCGAGCAAAAAGTCCAACCCGATGCCGAGGTGCAAACCAAAGCCAAGACCGATACAAACGTTGGGACGAAAGTAACACAGCCTGCGCAGGCGCAACGTGAAGATGGTGCTAAGGGCAAGGGAAAAGAAAGGGACAAAGGAAAAAGTCAGGACAAGGGAGCCAAAAGCGATCGGAAAGAGCTCCATGTGGCTAGCGAGAGACGAGGGCGTCGCAGGAAAAAACCCAAGGTATCCAGACCTTTCACCAAAGCTACGGAGTCTCGGCATGGTTTCGAGAAACCGACTGCCCCCATTATCCGTGAGGTAACTATCCCGGAAACCATCTCCGTGGGAGAACTGGCTCAGAAGATGTCCATAAAGGCGACTGAGCTCATCAAGGCAATGATTAATATGGGAACCATGGTCACCATCAATCAGGTTATCGATCAGGAAACCGCTGCCATTGTGGTAGAAGAAATGGGGCATAACGTAAAGCTCTTCAAGGAAAATGCGCTTGAAGAAGCCCTTGCTCAAGCGGTTGTCAGAGAGGATGACTTGGTGTCGCGATCACCGGTTGTCACTATCATGGGGCATGTCGACCATGGAAAAACCTCTCTTCTGGACTACATTCGGCGAACCAAAATAGCCGCGGGTGAAGCGGGTGGTATTACCCAGCATATCGGCGCCTATCATGTGGAGATCCCCGACGGAAACATCACTTTCCTGGATACGCCAGGTCATGCTGCGTTTACCGCCATGCGTGCCCGTGGTGCAAAGGCAACCGATATCGTGGTGCTGGTCGTCGCCGCCAATGATGGCGTCATGCCACAAACCATTGAGGCTGTTCAACACGCCAAAGCGGCACAGGTTCCCCTGGTTATTGCTGTAAACAAGGTCGATTTGACCGATGCGAATCCCGATCGTATCCAGCAGGATCTGGCAACCCATGATGTCATTCCTGAAAGTTGGGGTGGTAACACGATTTTTGTGAAGGTTTCCGCCAAGACAGGTGAGGGTGTCGATAATCTGCTTGAATCCATCCTGTTACAGGCCGAGCTCTTGGAGCTGGTGGCACCTGAAACAGGGCTGGCCAGCGGTGTGGTTATCGAGTCCCGTCTAGACAAAGGACGTGGTCCCGTGGCAACCGTGTTGGTGCAATCCGGACTATTGAAAAAAGGGGACATCCTGCTTGCCGGCCAGGAGTTTGGTCGAATTCGTGGAATGTTTGATGAGAAAGGCAAACCCGTGGAAAAAGCAGGGCCCTCCATTCCAGTAGAGGTTCTCGGCCTTTCCGGGCCACCCAAAGCCGGTGAAGAAGCCATTGTGGCTCCCAACGAACGTAAAGCACGTGAAATTGCATTGTTCCGGCAGGGCAAATTCAGGGAAGTGCGGCTTGCCAAACAACAGGCTACCAAGCTTGAGAACGTATTCGAGCAGATGACCGAAGGCAATGTGGCCACATTGAATCTCATCATCAAAGCCGATGTTCAGGGTTCCGTGGAGGCGCTTACCGACATGCTGGTCAAGCTTTCAACCAATGATGTTCGTGTCAATGTTATCGCTGGCGGCACGGGTGGCATCAGTGAAACGGATGTGAATTTGGCCATTGCTTCCAAGGCTATTGTCATCGGGTTCAACGTTCGCGCGGATGCGGTCGCTCGTCAACTCATCGAGTCAGAGGGAGTCGATGTCCACTACTTCAGTGTTATTTATGATGTGACAGATACCATTCAGCAATCCATGAATGGGTTATTAGAACCCGAATTCAGGGAAGAAATCATTGGCATTGCCGAGGTGCGGGATGTTTTTCGTGCACGCAAATTCGGGGCGATTGCCGGCTGTATGGTTACCGAAGGCATTATACGGCGCAGCAATCGTATACGGGTGTTGCGTGATAACATTGTGATCTATGAGGGAGAACTCGAATCATTGCGTCATTATGCGGAGGATGTTACGGAAGTTAAGCTCGGAACCGAGTGCGGCATCGGCGTAAAAAGCTATAATGATGTGAAGGTCAAGGATCAGATCGAGGTTTATGAGAGAGTGGAAGTGAAACGGGGATGATCTCGCTGCGCGAAACCATCCGAGTTTTGCGCTTGCCCCGGTTATAAAAGCTATTTATCAATACACGGGTTGTGGAAAAACCATCGTGTATCGTGTCACGCCGGATGGGTTGCCATCATCGGGATTTTTTCCGCAATCTGCCTTCCGCGGTAGGGAAACGAAAGTATCGAATCATCGACGGATCGTTGATTGTGATCCACGATTACGGAAAGCGCGTGGAAATCGAATTACACAGGGAATCCGAACGCAGGCTGGGAATGTTACGGTTACCGGTCACCCCGGTTATATTTCGTTTTTTTGCGTACTCCGACAGGGAAGTGGAGATGTTTCTGAATATTTTCGATAAACACTACCAACGTGGTGGTGGGTAATGCTTGCCTATTTCCCCTCCTTTCCTGACGTCGAATCACCGGATTACCATGATAATCTCCCGCATTCAACTCAAAAACTGGCGTAATTTTCGCAGCGTCGATGTCCCACTGCAACGGCGGCAGTTTCTGATTGGGCCGAATGCCTCCGGCAAATCCAACTTTCTGGATGTGTTCCGTTTTCTGCGTGATATTGCCAGCACGGAGGGGGGCGGGCTACAAAAATCCGTCAAAGATCGAGGCGGCGTATCGAAAATCCGCAGTTTAGCGGCTCGCCAAAAACCAGAAATCTCCATTGAAATTCATCTGGCGGATGCCCCCGGTGAACCTCCTGGTTGGCGATATGGCATCGGCATTGAACAAGAAACCAGAGGCTACCGGCGAACCTTGCTCACCTATGAGCAGGTATGGCGGGGAAATGAGCAACTCCTGAATCGACCGGACGATAAGGATGAAAAAGACTCTGTTCGGCTCACGCAAACCTTCCTTGAGCAAATCAATGCGAACCATAACTTCCGTGAAATTGCCGATTTTTTCCAAAGCGTCACTTACCTTCACCTCGTCCCACAACTGTTACGCTTTGCCGATTCCATTCAAGGCAGGATTCTGGAAAACGATCCTTTTGGCCAGGGATTTTTGGAACGCATCGCCAAAACGCCGGAAAAGACACGTCGCACCCGACTAAAGCGCATAGAAGAAGCGCTAAAAACAGTTGTTCCTCTAAGCAAGCAGCTTGAGTTCGTGAGGGATGAATCCACCGGGCGAGCTCATCTCCAAACTTTATACACCCACTGGCGCCCGAAAGCGGGTTGGCAACGGGAGGACCAGTTTTCTGATGGTACACTACGTCTTATCGGTGTGCTGTGGGCGCTTCTTGAGGGAAAAGACCTGCTTTTGTTGGAAGAACCGGAACTATCGCTGAATTCCGGGATCACAAGCCAATTGGCACCACTCATCAACAAAATGCAGCGTACCCAGGGCCGACAGGTATTGATCAGTACTCACAGTGATGCCTTGCTGGATGAATCGGGGATCGATGGCCGTGAGGTGCTGATGCTGACTCCGAATAAAGAAGGAACTCACGTTGAAACGGTATCGGATATTGAAGATATCAAGGCGCTTTTGGACACAGGATTTACGGTGGGAGAAGCCGCTCTGCCAAGGACAAAACCCTCTGACATTAACCGATTGAGTACCGTCGTCGGGTAAATCAATGGATAGAAACCGTTGTATTCTAGCGGTGGAAGACCCATTGAGCGAGGCGATGGCCCACAAGTTGCTTAGGCATTGTTGTATCGTTCCAGTCACTGTGTTTATGGGATTCGGATTCGGTCATCTAAAAAAAAGGGCAAGGGAATTTAACAAAACGGCAAAGAATTTCCCCGTATTTCTTCTGACGGATCAGGATTCTCCAGCACATTGTCCACCTGGGATTATCGACAAGTGGCTACGGTGTCCTCGCAACGAGGGGTTCATATTTCGGGTAGCGGTCATTGAGATTGAATCCTGGGTTATGGCCGACCGGAAAGCCTTTGCAAGTTTTATAGGCGTGAACCAATCAAAAATTCCCGAGAATCCCGATATTCTGGAAAAACCGAAGGAATTCGTTCTGAATCTGGTGCGCAAGCACGGGAAACGTAATCTACGAGATCCGCTGCTACCCACTCGTGGGTCTACGGCACATATCGGACCGGAATACAACGCGGTAATGGGCGAGTTTGTTTACCAACAATGGGATATTCAGCGAGCAAGCGGTGCATCGCCCAGCCTTAAACGCGCTATCTTTGCAATCCAACGATTCAAATCACTGAGGGTGTAAGGTCATTCGGTAAATGGCTCACCCAATGGCTTCACAAACGCCTCACCTGAATCCGACCATAGGATGCGCTCTGCACCAATTCGACCAATGACTCCTTGATAAGTTCGAGAAGGGCCAGCAACGCAACGACCACACCCCTTCTTCCTTCATCCGGCCGGAATAACGCATTGAATTCCGTGAATTCGTTAGCCGGCAATACTATCAGAATGTTTGCCATGCGTTCCCGCACGGATAATGGTTCCAGATGTATTCGATGATGGGAAAACATCTCCGCGCGAGCCAATACCTCATGAAATGCGCTTAATATTTCCGGAAGACCTACTTTGGGGTGAATCTTTTTGATGGGTATTGCCGGTAATTCGGCGCTTGCTTCGAATAATTCTCTCCCTGTACGCGGCAATGCATCGATCTCCCTGGCGGCCACCTTGAAACGCTCGTATTCCTGAAGGCGTCGAATGAGTTCCGCGCGGGGGTCGTCTTCTTCCTCTTCAGCCTTGGGTTGCGGGAGCAACATGCGCGACTTGATCTCCGCGAGTATTGCCGCCATTACCAAATACTCCGCAGCGAGTTCCAGACGCAGTTCCTTCATGATCTCCACATATTTCACGTACTGATGGGTAATTTCCGCAATAGGGATATCAAGAATATCCAGATTCTGACGCTTGATGAGATATAAAAGCAGATCCAACGGTCCTTCGAAGGTTTCCAAAAAAACCTCCAATGCGTCTGGAGGTATGTATAGATCGCGAGGAAGTTTGGTGAAGGGCGTACCCTGCACGACGGCGATGGGAATCTCTTGCCCAATGCTCTCATCTACTTGCGGGGGATGCTCCACACAACCGCTCCATCTAACTTTTCAATCTCTTATCGCCCCAATCTTTAAACGCTAAAAAGTGAGACATTACCGGTACACGATCCCCACCGCGTTTCGTACCTCTTCCAGCGTTTCGTGCGCTACATCGCGTGCTTTCGCGCAACCGTCCAAAAGAATCGAACGCATCAAATCCGGCTGATTCAGGTATTCCTGGGCTCTTTCCTGTATGGGCTTTTGTTCCTCGAGTACAGCGTCGATCACAGGTTGCTTACAATCAAGGCAACCAATGGTCGCGTCACGGCAACCCACTTGCACCCAATCTCGGATTTCATCGGTGGAATATACCTGATGCAATTGCCAGACAGGACACTTTGCCGGATCTCCCGGATCGGTACGGCGTACCCGCGCCGGGTCTGTCGGCATAGTGCGCAATTTGCGAGTAATCGATTCAGGGTCTTCCCTGAGCATGATCGTGTTACCGTAAGATTTGGACATTTTCTGGCCATCCAAACCCGGTACCTTGGCAACCCGTGTCAGCAGTGGCTGAGGCTCGGGCAAGATAATTTTCCCGACACCTTCCAGATAGCCAAACAGCCGCTCCCGGTCGCCGATGCTAAGATGCTGTTGGGCTTGTAACAACGCTTGTCCTTCCTCCACGGATTGTATATCTCCCTGTTCCTGGTAGCGTCTTCGCAAATTCCGATACAGCCGGGCGTTTTTCTTACCCAATTTTTTGATGGCGATTTCCGCTCGCTCTTCGAAGTCCGGTTCTCGGCCATATAAGTAATTAAAACGGCGTGCCACTTCCCTTGTTAACTCCACATGAGCTACCTGGTCTTCACCGACCGGCACCATGCCCGCGCGATACGCCAGGATATCGGCGCTTTGCAACAACGGATATCCCAAAAAACCATACGTGGAAAGTTCCTTGTTGAGTTTTTCCTGCTGGTCCTTGTAACTCGGGACGCGCTCGAGCCAACCGAGTGGCGTTATCATGGACAATAACAGATGAAGTTCCGCGTGTTCGGGAACCCGTGATTGAACGAATAGCGTTGCGGCACTAGGATTAACGCCCGCCGCAAGCCAATCAATGAGCATTTCCCATACACTATCGGCAATGATCTGGGGGGTTTCATATTCCGTGGTGAGTGCATGCCAGTCAGCCACAAAAAAGAAACATTCGTATTCGTATTGGAGTTCAATCCAGTTGCGTAGGACACCGTGGTAATGCCCAAGGTGCAAACGACCGGTTGGGCGCATACCTGAAAGAACACGCTGAGGCGTAAAAGTGCTGGTGCTGCGCGCGGCGGAAGCGTTACGTAGGGTAAATTCGTTCATACCTGGAAAACTAGTAGTCTTTGGCTGTTACAATCCCAGTATCGAGAAAAATATCGTCTGGGCGGAAAAAAGAATCGACTGGAGTATACCGAACATCAGTAGTCCGATAACGATAAAAAACCCGAAGGGTTCCATGCGGCTTACATGCCAAGACCAGGGACCGGGCAGCAGGCTGACCAATATGCGCCCACCATCCAGGGGAGGAATCGGCAGAAGATTCAATACCATCAGGGCCACATTGATGCTGATACCGGCAAAACCCATATAAGCCATCAGTTGTATCTGTTCACCGGCAATCTCGGGCATGGCGAGGGTAATTTTCAGAAGAACAGACCATAGTATCGCCATGATCAGATTGGCTGCCGGTCCCGCGATAGCCACCAGCGCCATATCCTGTTTGGGACGTCTTAGATTCTGAAAGGTAACCGGCACGGGTTTTGCCCAGCCGAAGAGAAAGGGGGCCCCCATGAATAGCAGCAGGCCTGGCATAAAGAGGGTGCCAACCGGATCCACGTGTTTGAGTGGATTCAGGGTCAATCGCCCCAGCATCATGGCCGTCGGGTCACCGAGCCGTTTCGCGACCCATCCGTGCGCCACCTCGTGCACGGTAATGGCGAACAGAACCGGCGGTACCCAGACGATGAGTTTTTGAATGAGATTAAGTTCAGTCATCGGTGTTCCTGACCTTCCGGATTATACTTCGATGGACTCTTCCGGAGGGGTGTAGGGTTTTCGCCATAATCTTGCCCCGAGAAATTACTCGAAGGCCTGTGTACTCCCGAGCCCCCTGCGCACAACACGCGGGCTATCGTCCGTCAGATCCACTACCGTCGTCGGTTCGATGCCGCAGGGGCCACCATCGATAACGAGATCCACATCGTGGCCAAGCCGTGACAGCATCTCATCCCGATCCGTCATCGGCAGCTCCTCTCCAGGCATGATGAGGGTGACGCTCATAATCGGATCGTCGAGGTATGTCGATAAACCCTGGGCAATGGCGCTGTCCGGTACCCGTAACCCAATAGTTTTGCGTCGGGTCAACGATCTTCGTGGCACTTCGGCCGTTGCTTTTAGGATGAAGGTGTAGGGACCCGGTGTATGATTTTTGATAAGTCGGAAGGCTGTATTGTCAATCCTGGCATAAAGGGAGATTTCAGAGAGATCCCGGCATACCAGGGTGAAATCATGCCGGTCGTCGAGTTTTCGTATACGGCGAATACGTTCCATGGCCGCTTTATCACCGAGATGGCAACCCAAGGCATAACATGAATCGGTCGGATAAACGATGACACCGCCTCGGCGCATAATGGCAACGGCCTGATTCATGAGGCGTTGCTGGGGATCATCGGGATGGATCTGGAAGTATTGGCTCATGATATACCTCGAACGGACCGCTCAATCGTTCTGAAAGCAGGCATCAGAAGTATAACTATTTCACGGTATCCATACGTCCAATAGCGCAACTGACAAACGAAGTGGCTTTTGCCTTTAATTGATCGAATCCCTCGCTGGAACCGCGTTTCGGATAGCCGAGCGAGTGCAATGTCTTTTCAATTGCTTCGTTCAGATCCGCCGATGAGGTAATTGTCACGGCACCCGCTGCCACATCGACCGCCACCTCATTCACATCATGGGTTGCCAGAACTTTCTTGCGAATGGTATTCGCGCAACCATGACATTTAATATTGTCAACTTCAATGGTGTACTGCATAGAGATTGGACCCCTTGGTTTCTATGTTCGGGTACGAATGAAACACCGGACTCTCCCACCTGATGGTGCGTCGGTTCGGATAATCTGACCGTTGAGAATAAGGCCCATCATAGACGCTACCGTTTCAGAATTCGCGTGGCCTCGCCTTATTCTCGAATATCCGGTCAAGCTGATGATTGCTCTCTACCGCCAAGACTTCCCGTCGAACGGCGGCATTCCCCACATCCAGCCGACGGTAGCGCTCCCCGCCACCGGCCCCGCGCACTTTTCGGATGAGCTGTATCCGTTGGAACAGGTATCCGTGTTTTTCCGCGAATTCCGCCAGCCCCACCGCCTTGGCGGCGTTGTCCTTTAGCGCCGGGTCGTGGGGCTCCAGGATATCGAACAAAAATCCCTTGGCGTCCTTTCGCGCCACGACAAAATCGGGAAACAAGGGTTTTACCTCGCCCCCATCCCGGTAGGGGATCTCCAGGGACCACGGTTTGCGGTCTACATTCCTCAGCCATCCCACCACTGAAGTGTCAGCCAACTCTTCGGCCAATACCTCCCTTTCCCAGTTTCCAAGTTCCGCCCGAAACCTGCCGTCATCATCAAGATAAAGATGATTTTCGTACTCAGGCGCCTTGGGATCACGGCGAAAATCGATGGTCTCCGGCAAGCGCCACGGGACATCCCGCGGATCGGCAGTAGCAAGCCGCAACCGCTCGTAGTGTTGGCGGCGCGGCTCCCTCAGTCTGCCGATATCCCGCTTGTGTTTCGCGTAAAGGGCGTCGAATTCCTCTTCGGCAAATCTTTCGAGGCGAGCCATGGCATCCGAGTCTTTGGTCAATACCACCACGGCTGCTTTTACTTCAGCGGCATCGACTTCCCCGGCATCCCGCTCGCTCCGGGAACGCCAATAATCCATATGCAGCCCGTTACCTAGCAGACGGCCCGCCTGTTCGAAATGCCGGTCGATATCGATCGGGGCAGCTTCGACGATATAGGGAGCCTGTTCTTCCGCCACGCCCGTTCCCCGATCCACGGCAATGGTTTTCATATCAATGCCGGTATACGCTTTCGCGCGTTCAGCCAGCACATCGGAATCCCGCAACCCCTGAATCTCCGCCGCCATCCATTCGACGATCTTGTTCTTGGCGTCTGTCAGGGTTATTTCATCGATTCGGTCATGGGTCAGCCCACGGCCAAGGCCCATCAGGCGACGCAGGGCGCTCTGCCTGCGCACACGGTTGACCCGGTAGGTAATCAATTCGGCCATGGCGGCGAAGACATCTTCCATCCCCTCGCGCCGATGGAGGATAACCAGTTCTCGCCCGATACCTACCTTGGCGGGCGGCACATCCTCGGCATTCTTGAGATCCTCGATGACCGCCGCCACCGTCGCCTGATCGTAATGGGGCAAAAACAAATGCACATCGTTGAGCGCGGCGTCCCTTTCTATCCGACGCGCCAGAGGGGTTCTCACCATGCGCCCGAGCAATTGGGCGATGTAGGTGTGGTCCTGGGCGCGCCGGAACGACATCATCACCTCGGCCCGGGGGCAGTCCCAGCCGGTGGATAGGCTCATCTTAAAGAGGACCACGCCGATATTTTTATCTTCCTGGATCCGGGACGCATCGATGCGCCGCACCCGGCGATTACCGACCAGCAAGTCATTCTGGTCATTGAAGGTATGGGCCACCTCGCCCTCTTTTAACTGCCGCCCGATGGCATCTTCCAGCGTATTCAGACTGGCGGCGAGATCGGTTTTTGTCAGTGTCTTTCCGCTGCCGTCCTCCACCTGGATCACCAGGATCGGCGAGACATCCGAGTCACCCTCAGCTTTGCAATATGCCTTCCAGCGTTCCGCTACCGACTGCCAGCGCCGGGCCGCCTCGCTCAATAAGGTCATCTCCGCCTGGTTGGCGGTTTCCGGGTAGTGGATCAAAATACGCTCCTTGAGCAGCCCGGATTCGCGCACCGCATCCGATGGGACATGGACTTTGTGCACCGTGTGGGAAGTGCCGGAGAGCAACGCATCGAACCGCCGGGGCGTCGCTGACATACCGATGACGAGCGGCATCCGGCAAAGACCGTCATCGGGACTGCCCAACAGAAAGCGTTGCAGGATCGTTTTCGCTTTCTCCGCCGCCTTGCCACCTTGCCGCATTCCCCGGTGGGCTTCGTCGATGACCACGTAGAAACGGCACGGTTCATCCGGGGACGCGGCTCGGGCCGTGTTGGTCAGTGTCTCCCAGATGGTATGCTGGCGACCATCGCCCCGGCGCGTGAGCAATTTATCGCTGCCGAGCTTCTGGGTATTCATGAAGAAGATATGACCACTCGGCAAGCGTTCCGCATCGAACCAGGTGTCGACGGTCACCAGATTCCCCACCCGGATACGGTCGGATTGATGGATGATCTTTCGCAGGGTCTGTTCGTTCAATTCCGGCATATCCGAGATCCACAGAATCGCGGCGTCGGGCTGTGGCTCGAACCCCGGCTGGCCGGAAAAAATATCCTCGAACAGCGCCGTCATGATGATGGTCTTGCCCGATCCCGTGGGCGCGGAAAAGGAGATGGCCTGGGGGTTATCCACCGAGGCGGGCGAGCGCGCCGTCGCCAGCTTATCGCGCAGCTTGGCGAGGGCCGTTTCCTGGAAATCGAATAGGGTGGTTTTCATGGGAAATACCTGTTCATTCCTCCGCCAGCCTCCTTACGCCTGCCCCGTCCATCAGCAACTCCATTTGCCCGATGGCAATCCGATTCAATTTCTCCAATCGCTGCGCTTGTGGCAATCCTTCGTGGATAAATAGCGCATTGAGATTTTCCAGGTTGGACAGGCAAACGAGCTGCGCCGCATTGGCCTCATCCCGAATATTTCCCTGGCTTGCGGAATTGGCATCTCGCCACTGTTTCGCGGTCATGCCGAACAGGGCCATATTCAATACATCCGCTTCGCTGGCGTATACCAAGTTGATACTGTTCTTATCCAGTTCCGGTGGGATCAGGTTTTTTTTGATGGCGTCGGTGTGGATGCGGTAGTTGATCTTCGCCAGGTTTCGCTTAATGTCCCAACCGAGCTGCTTTTGTTCTTCTTCTTTGAGCCGCTGGAATTCCTTGATGAGATAAAGCTTAAACTCGACAGAAACCCACGAGGCGAATTCGAAGGCGATATCCTTGTGGGCGTAGGTGCCGCCATAACGGCCCCGCCTGGAAACAATGCCAATCGCGCCGGTGTTGTTAATCCATTGAGTCGGTGTCAGCACAAAGCTGTTAAGACCGGCCTGTTTTCTAAACACCTCGAATTCGAGGTGTTTAAAATCCGAATTGTTCAAAGTTTCCCAAATGCCTAAAAATTCAATCGTATTGCGGTTACGCATCCAATTCTGGATGACATGCTCCGTTCGCCCCGATTCCTGATAGCGGGCAATATCCGTCAAGCAAATGTAATCCGCATCATGGAGTTTCTGCACGGTGACGATTTCCTCCAACACCGCCATCTTTTTTGCCTTACTCACGCATCCACACCTTCACTTTAGTTCTACTTTGTCACTTTATCGACTAGCGCCTTGCCGCGCCTGATTCTTTGTTAAAGGCAACTTACCGTATGGGTCAGTTATTGATCCATCCGGGAGTTGATTTCCTATCACTCAACCGAGAGTCCCGGCGAGGTTCACGCCGGTTGAACGCGGTCTTCGACCTCATCCACCATGATTGACCGA
Organism: Gammaproteobacteria bacterium; assembly: GCA_013042035.1. Lineage (GTDB taxonomy): Bacteria > Pseudomonadota > Gammaproteobacteria > HK1 > HK1 > JABDQX01. The sequence goes on along the minus strand of JABDQX010000016.1, from coordinate 1,170 downwards.
TATTTCGGTGGATGCGGCCTGACGGCCTTATCCACCCTACCGATCATCCCGGTTGATCACGAAGTTCTCCAGATAATCCCGGTAGAGCTGGATCACGTTCGGATAATCACCCAGCTCCCCGGCCATCTCCCGGAAGGCGTCCTCGGAATCGGTGACCAGGAATACGTGGGTGATGTCTTCCGTTTTTTCCCTGGCCTTTGCTTCCTGGGCGCGCCCTTCCAGGGCCGCGAGAAACCCCGGAAACCGCGTCTCGTCCACCAGCACGGCAAAGGGGTTCGCTTCCGACAGCAGCATGGCCGGGGGCGGTTCGCCCTCTGGCAGCTCCGGGCGCGGACCGATGCCCCCGGCGCGGAGCCACAAAAGCGGCAGGATCTCCCGAAATTGCATCCCCAGTTCCACCCGATCCTTGTTCAGGAACCCCAGGCGGAACCATTCCAGGTTGGCGGCAAAGCCGTCGGCCATGGGGCGTTTTTGCTCTTCCGTGAGGATCAGGGGACCGAGCAGTTCGTCGATGCGCGCGCGGGTGGCCTCGAAGCGAGCCTTGTCGGCGGTGACCATGAAAAAATCGGTGATGTGCCCCTGTCCTTCCAATGCCTCCAACCAGGCGTCGATTTGCGAGTCGTCGAACAGGAGGGAAGCGGTATGTTTCTCCGAGACCACGAAGGCGGTGTCATTTTTTACCGCCGATTGGGGAATGCCGTCCATGAGCGCCACCAGTTGTTTCTTTTGGGCGGGGGTGGCGAGGTCGGCGGGGGAAATAAACCCAATCTGCCGAAACCGGCGCGCTTTTTCCTTGGAGATGGTCTTGCCGGTGAGATACTCGCCAGTGAGTTGGGAACCATCATCCCGCCTGCCGAGGATGGAGAATTTGGACCGGGGCCAGGTCACGGACTGGCAGATGCCATGGCGCTCCCATTGGGCGTCGCCGGGGCGGTGGCCACCGACAGCCAATGTCTTGGCCTCGTCGTCGGAGACCTCGTTGTTGGTGACCAGGATGCAACGGCGCTGGCCGTTGTCCATGGCGTTCAGGAGGTTGACGGCGTGGAGGGTGGTGCCGGAGCCGGCGAAGAAGTCGAGAATAAGCGCTTTCCGGTTTTTTCTGGACTGGGTATCCCCTTAACTCCAGTGATCTTGGATGATAACATCCTGTAGATGAAGGACGCGAAAAAT
>JABDQX010000303.1 GCA_013042035.1 Gammaproteobacteria bacterium | reverse complement strand
CCGCTACCGCATCCTGGAGGTACATAATCCCCACTTCATGACCGCCACCGTGAACAATTGGCTACCGCTCTTCACCCGTCCCCAAACCGTGGAAATTCTGCTGGATTCTTAGCGTTTCCTGCAACGGGAGGGAAATCTGACGCTCTTCGGTTACGTCATCATGGAAAATCACCTGCACCTTGTCGCTGCTGCTCCGGATCTCTCGGCAACCATGCAACGTTTTAAGTCATGGACAGCAAGACGTATCATCGACTATCTGGAAAAGAGCCGCTCTCGGCGTATGGAGCTTCCGGGAAAGGGTTCCCAAGTTGGAACTTGGGAACCAGCGGAAGCCGAAAGCGGGGTGGTGGATAAAGGTATCCAAGATGAAAGACGAATATGACTTTTCGGAAGCCGAACAAGGCCGTTTCTATCGACCCATTGAGGAACTCGATATACCTATCTATCTTGATAAGGAGGTAAAGGAATTCTTCCTCAAGAAGGCGCGCGAGCGCGGAGGCGAGTTTTCACTCAGCGAAACTGTTAATTCGTTGCTGAAAAGTGATATTGCCATCGCGGAGAGACTGGCCCAATGATCGAGTGCGCACGCTTACGCAGTTTTACCTTGAAACTGGAGGACTGAATTATGGGATCGAGATACGAAATCATCATCTTCTGGAGCGAGGAAGACCGCGCCTTCGTCGCCGAAGTGCCCGAACTACCCGGCTGCATGGCCGACGGTAAGACCTATCAGGAAGCCCTTTCCAACGCTGAACGGATTATTCAGGAATGGATCGAGACGGCAATGGAGCTCGGGCGGATGGTCCCCGAACCTCGGGGTCGGCTGGCATATGCCTGAATGCCGATAGAGGTCCAACAATCGCGTCCGATCATTCCCCACATCCTCATTCAGACAATCTATCGGGCAAACAAAGCATAAAATCACGGAAAAATGGATGTATTAGCTGAATCGGCCTATTTCCTCTATCCGCTTGCCATCGGGGCCGCTGTCCTGGCGGGTTTTATCAATACCCTGGCCGGCAGCGGGTCCCTCATTACTTTACCCATGCTGATTTTTCTCGGGTTGCCACCGAGCGTTGCCAATGGCACCAATCGGATCGGCATCTTGATCCAAAGCATTGTGGGGGTCATGGGATTCCGGAAATCCGGAAAGCTGGAATGGCGCGATGGGGAATTTTTCATACTCCCCACTACCTTAGGGGCCATCGCCGGCGCCTTCATCGCCATTGGTCTCGATGCGCAAAAGATGAATATCGCCATCGCGGTGGTTATGGCGATCATGCTGGTGCTCATCCTCTTGCAACCGGAGAAATGGCTGCGGGAAAGAACGGAACTGGCCAGCAACTACAAGGGCGTTGGGAACTTTCTGATATTTTTCCTGATTGGGATCCACGGGGGATTTATTCAGGCGGGCGTTGGCATCCTCATGCTCATCGCGATGGTGCTGCGCTGTGGGTTTGCCGTCGTCAACGCCAACGCCGTGAAACTGGTTCTGGTCCTGATTTTCACCGTACCCGCCGTGGTCATCTTCGTGGTCTATGATCAGGTGCACTGGCCTCTGGCGGTCATCATGGCCGTGGGGCAGGGCACGGGTGCCTGGTTCGCCGCGCATTTTGCCTCGAACAGCCGGAACGCGGCCATTTGGACGCGCAGGTTGCTTATCACGATTATTGTTCTTTCCATCCTGAAGCTGTTGAGCCTGTGAGTCTGTCCGGATTATTCGTTAGAAAAGATATCGACGGTTTTCTCGGTCTTTTTATCGACAACCTTGTCAACCTGTTGATTATCGATGCAACCCTGACCGGGCTGTTCAAAATGGACCCGTCCGTCGTGCATGGCAGAATATTGCCCGCGGCGGTGATTTCCATACTGATTGGCAATATCTACTACACCCTGATGGCCAGGAGAATCGCGGCCGCCGAGGGGCGAACGGATGTAACCGCGCTGCCGTATGGGATCAGCACGCCCATCATGTTCGTTTATCTTTTCCTTATCATCGGTCCTGTCTATTGGGCGACCAATGATGCCGATCTTGCCTGGAAAGTCGGCATGGCCTCGGCCCTTCTGGGTGGTATTGTGGAGTTTCTGGGATCGTTCCTGGGTGGCTATCTCAGAAGAATAACCCCCAGGGCGGCAATGCTCGGAACCCTCGCCGGGATTGCGATTACCTTTATTGCCATGAAACCCACATTGGGAATATGGGAGAACCCGCTTATCGGTTTCGTGCCCATGACGATTATCCTGATAGGATTCGTGGCCAGGGTTGCCATGCCGTTCAATATACCGGTGGGCCTGCTTGCCGTTGCCATAGGGACAGCGATCGCATGGATAACCGGTTTTATGGATGGATCGTCGCTCGATCAGTCCGTGCAAAATGTCGGGATCCGAATTCCCCTGCCGGCCATATCGGAAATCATCGGGGGATTGGCGGCCATCGCGCCTTTTTTGGCGGTTATCATACCCATGGGTATCTACAACCTGCTGGAAACCATGCAAAACGTAGAGAGCGCCTCGGCCGCCGGTGACAATTATGATACGAAGAAAGTGATGATGGCCGATGGCACGGGGACCATCATCGGCGCGCTTCTCGGTAGCTGTTTTCCGACGACCGTCTATATCGGGCACCCCGGCTGGAAAGCGGTCGGCGCAAGGCAGGGCTATACGCTTATCAACGGTTTCGTGTTGTTCGTGATCGGCTCTCTTGGGTTGGTTTCCATCGCGGGGGCAATCATTCCCAAGGAGGTGGCATTTTGTATCCTGCTGTATATCGGACTCGT
>JABDQX010000294.1 GCA_013042035.1 Gammaproteobacteria bacterium | reverse complement strand
ATATGCCGCTTCCAGAGCCAGCGCGGTCTTGCCGATGCCGCCGGGGCCGTCGATCACCAGTCCCCAGCTACGATCTTCGGGAAGCAGCCATTTGGTGATCCTTTCCAAATCCTTGCCCCGGCCGAAGAACGACCGCCGGGCCGGCAGGGTGGAATGGGGCATGGCGACGGGGGACGCGGATTGGGCGGGCGTTGTTATTGTTGGCTTGACGATTGCCGAAGCAACCGTTTTTCGCGTGGGGCCGATCACCTCCGGCGCCGTACCGCCGTCCGCTTGCAGTTCGACATTTTCCTGATCAGAAATGAACCGCCACCGATTGGGTTTATTCGTGGCAACGCGGGGCCAGAGACGCAGCGTTGTCTCCGCCGGGCCAAATTCGATACGCCCCACCGAATAGCCATGGGCGCGGTGGAGCGTGGGCGGCTCGCCGAACTTTTCCATGCCGAACACCGAACCGCCTTGAATGTGCCGCACGATAGATCCCACGCCTTTGCTGGTAGACGTGAAATCGGTTTCGTGTTGATGCCCGAACAGATGCGCTGCAAACCGCCCCGCCGGTGCGACCTCTGATTCACCGTGTTTGCTCGCCTCCGGTGTCAGCCAATCCGGCCCCTGGTGGGTAAGCAGCAGGCAAACGTCGTGATGCTGTACCCAGTCGTCCACGGCGCCATTGCCAGCGTTGTCACAAAGGGTGTGAATCTGCCGGGCATCCCAGACCAGCCGCTCTTTGTAATCGCCCTCGCCGAGCTGCAGGAACGTGGTGTTGAGGCCGATGACGCCGATCCTGCGGGGGCCACAGTCCAGGGTGCAGGCAAAATCCCCCGGCAATGCGCCGCCGGTCAGGTTGGACGGCCGGTAGGGGGCGTCATTCCACCACTCGGAATAGGCCGCAAAGGCGTCATTGATGACGTGGCGATACGAGCCCGCCGATTTCGTCCAGAACTTGTCGGCGATGCGCGCGAAGCCGTCTTTGTCGAGCAGCGTGTCCAGGGCCGGGTTATCTTCGTCCTTCGGTTCTCGCCGAAAAAGATCGTGATTGCCCGGCACGGCCAGCAGCACCGCGTCGCCGGAGCCGAGTTCCTTGAGCTTGTCCCACAGGCGACCCAGCACCTCGGCCTGCATCTCGGCAAACTCGCCGGACTTACCGGACTGGACAAGGTCACCGGTAAACAGCACCGCGTCCCATCGTCCGCAGTGATCGTGCAGTTCGTCGAGACTGTCCAGAAACGGCTGCCGCAGGGTTGGCCACAGGCAATCCTGCCCGCGAAGGCCGTAGTGGAAATCGGTCAGATGCAGCCAGGAAAAGGCATCGGTGCGCATGGGGGTTCCTTGGTTGGTTGTTTTGCACGTCTTTATCGCGCATTTGTTGTGGTGGGGCAAGTATTAGAGGGTGTCTTAAAATTCCGATTCCGTGCACGTGTTTCGTTAGCCTACCCACAGAATCTCCGCGCCTCTGCGTCTCTGCGTCTCTGCGGTTATAAAAACCACTTTTAGAACCGCAGAGACGCAGAGGCGCGGAGAAAGAATCTATTTTACGGTGAACCGTTCTTCCCATCATCCAGGACGAGAACCGATAAATGGTAAGGCCACAATAACTTGCGGTTACCTTCAGCTTCGGAGTCGTGGCATACTCCGGCCCGGGATTTCCACCGTGCCGATGAATCGCCCCCGCGTGGAAAATGCACTCCATTGTCATATTGGCGTTTAATGGGAAGAAACAGATACTTGAGGAAAAGGAAAAGATTTTGGAAGAAAAAGATACAGATACACCTATTACTATGGTGTTACGGAGCTCGTGATGATAAAACAACTCCGTAACATCGCAATCATTGCCCATGTGGACCATGGGAAAACCACCCTGGTGGATCGTCTCCTGCAACAATCCGGGATGATAGACAGCCGGGGATCCCCGATAGAACGGGTCATGGACAGTAACGATCAGGAACGTGAGCGGGGGATCACGATCCTTTCGAAAAGCACGGCGATCACCTGGCACGATACCCGCATCAACATCGTCGATACGCCGGGACACGCGGACTTTGGTGGAGAAGTGGAACGGATCCTGTCCATGGTCGATTCGGTGCTACTGCTGGTGGACGCCGTGGAAGGCCCCATGCCGCAAACCCGCTTCGTGACCCAGAAGGCCTTTGCCCGTGGGCTCCATCCCATCGTTGTCGTGAATAAAATCGACAGGGAAGGCGCCGATCCCCATGGGGTGCTGGATCAAACCTTCGAGTTGTTCGATCGCCTGGGCGCGACGGATGAACAACTGGATTTCCCCGTGGTCTATGCCTCTGCCCTACAAGGTTATGCCTCGCTTGATGCCGAGATCCTGGAAGGGGATATGGCGCCACTGCTCGATACGGTCGTCACCCACGTCCGGCCACCCAGGGTGGACCCGACCGGGGCCTTCCAGATGCAGATAAGTACCCTGGACTACTCGCCCTATGTGGGCGCCATCGGCATCGGCCGTATTCAGCGCGGTTCGATACGCACCAATACGCCGATTGTGCTGATCGATCGAAACGAGCAAAGACGCACTGCCCGCGTGTTGCAGGTGTTGCGCGCCGAGGGTCTGAAACGCGTCGAAGTCCCCGAGGCCGGGGCCGGCGATATCGTTGCGATCACCGGCATCGACGCCCTGAAGGTCTCGGACACCCTTTGCCAGCCCGATGTGGTCGAGGCGTTGGCGCCCCTTACCGTGGATGAACCCACGGTGAGCATGACATTCCAGGTCAACGACGGGCCTTTTGCCGGACGCGACGGAAAGTACCTGACCAGCCGACAGATTCGAGAGCGTCTAAACCGCGAGCTTATCCATAACGTTGCCTTGTCCGTGGAGGACACGGAACACCCGGATCGTTTTCTGGTTTCCGGACGCGGAGAGCTGCACCTCAGTGTGCTCATCGAAACCATGCGGCGCGAGGGATATGAACTGGCGGTGGGCCGCCCCCACGTCATCATAAAAACCATCGACGAGGAGGTGTGCGAACCCTGGGAGCAACTAACCGTGGACGTGGAGGAAACCCATCAGGGACGCGCCATGGAGATGCTCGGAGAGCGCAAGGGCGAGCTGGCCGATATGGTGTCCGACGGCAAGGGACGCGTGCGGCTGGACTATGTGATCCCTTCGCGCGGCACTATCGGCCTTCGTACCGACTTTCTGACCGCCACCTCCGGCACGGGCCTGCTTTACCATACCTTTTCCCATTACGCCCCTGCCGTGCCCAGCGAGATCGGTCAGCGCCGTAACGGCGTATTGATCTCGAACGGACAGGGAACGAGCCTCGGTTACGCGCTTTTCAACCTGCAAGAACGCGGACGCCTGTTGATAGGTCACGGGGAAGAGATTTACGAGGGGATGATCGTCGGCATCCATGCCCGGGCGAACGATCTGGTAGTCAATCCGCTAAAAGCCAAGCAACTCACGAATATCCGGGCCGCCGGTACGGATGAAAACATTCTGTTGACACCGCCGATCCGGTTATCGTTGGAACAGGCGCTGGAATTTATCGACGACGATGAATTAGTGGAATTGACGCCAAAATACATTCGCGTGCGGAAAAAACTGCGCAAGGAGTATGAGCGCAAACGGGCGGCCCGTGGTTATACGCCGTGATGGGTTGATCCTGGGATTTTGTGTCCAGTGCCCGCAGGCCCGGACTTCGAGCGTATTCGGATCGGTGCCATGAATTCGCTCGAAGATTCCCTGGTGCCCCGTTCCTTGCAAGGTAAAACGGGGTGCCAGAGCACTGGCTGTCATGGAGCAACCACCTTTCGCATCACATCCAGGATCTGTTCTTTTACGGTCTCGATGGGCGCTCTGGCGTCGATCACATGGTAGCGATGCGGGTAGGCTTGTGCCCTGGCAAGGTAGGCACCGCGTACCCTATGGAAGAATTCCACGCGCTCGCGTTCGAACCGGTCCACGCCACCCCCACGATTTCTGACCCGGTTGAGGCCTTCTTCGACCGGGATATCCAGGATCAGCGTGAGATCGGGCCGAAGATCACCTTGCACCCAGTCTTCGAGAATGGCAATCCGGGTATCCGGTATACCGCGTCCCGCCCCTTGATAGGCATAGGTGGCATCGGTGAATCGAGAGCAGACCACCCACTGACCGGCCCGCAAGGCAGGTGTAATCACCGTGGCAAGATGCTCGGCGCGTGCCGCGAACATCAGTAACAGCTCGGTGTCGATCCCAATGG
>JABDQX010000293.1 GCA_013042035.1 Gammaproteobacteria bacterium | reverse complement strand
ATGGAGAAGGGGGTAGAGAGAGGGATAGAGAAAGGAATGGAGAAAGGGTTGAAATTGGGAAAAAACAAAGGCGAAGCGGCGCTTCTTACACGTTTGCTTGGTTACAAATTCGGCGCCTTGCCCTCGGCGATCAGGCAACGCATGGAAAATGCCACCTCCGAGGAGCTGGCGCTATGGGAACAACGGGTATTGAACGCGAAAAACCTGGATGAAGTGTTTTCTTAACTGCGACCCTGCACAATTACTCATGAGTGATCCAACATACAACCCACTACTGAATCCGGATGTTCTTCCCGCGTTTTCGCAAATCAATCCGAAGCACGTCGTACCGGCGGTGGAGCAATCGCTGAAAGAGGCGCGCGCCACGGTTGCTGATTTAGGAGCCGATACCACGCAAGATCTCCGTTGGGATGATCTGATTCCACCTTTGGAAGCACTGAATGACCGGTTGGAGCGAATCTGGTCGCCGGTATCGCATTTGCACTCGGTTGCCGATAATCCGGCGCTGCGGGAGGCCTATAATCTCTGTCTTCCCATGCTGAGCGAATACAGCACGGAGTTTGGCCAGAACGAGCAACTGTTTCATGCCTGTCGACACATTGCCCAAAGCGATGAGATGGCCGGCCTCCCCCCAGAGAAGCGAAAAATACTGGAAAATACCCTGCTGGATTTTCGCCTGTCCGGGGTTGGTCTGGGAACAAACGACAAGGCACGTTTCAAGGCCCTGTCCACCAGACTATCGACCCTGGAAAGCAAATTCTCCGAGAACGTCCTGGATGCAACCGGGGCCTGGAAAAAACACATTACACAGCGCGATGCGCTTTCCGGTCTCCCCGATACGACCCTTGCCCTTGCCCGAGAGACCGCCGAACGCGAGGGGCAGGATGGCTGGATGCTGACACTGGAGTTTCCCGCTTATATCTCGGTGATTACCTTTGCCGATGATCGGGCTCTCCGGCGGGAGATCTACGAGGCCTATACCACCAGGGCCTCGGACCAGGGCCCTCATGCCGGGCAATGGGATAACACCGAGGTGATGGAGGAAATTCTGGCCCTTCGAGATGAGAAGTCGCGCCTTTTGGGTTTTGCCAATTACCTGGAATATTCCCTCGTCAGGAAAATGGCCCCCAGCGCGAATGAAGTGTTTGCCTTCCTCCGCGATCTTGCCCGTCGCGCGAGACCGGTCGCAGAGCAGGATTTGCGTGATGTTCGCGCCTTCGCCCGTGAAACCGATGGTATCGAGGTAATCGAGGCCTGGGACATCCTTTACTACTCGGAAAGGCTTCGCCAACACACATTTGCCTTTTCCCAGGAAGAACTTCGTCCTTATTTCCCGGCGCCACGGGTACTGGCGGGACTTTTTCAGATTGTAGGCAGGCTGTTCGGCCTCCATATTGAATCGGTGGAGAACGAAGAACGCTGGCACCCGGATGTCGGTTTTTATGAAATCCGGGATGACAATGGCAAATTACGAGGCCGTTTTTTCCTGGATCTGTATGCAAGACCCCATAAACGCGGGGGGGCGTGGATGGGAGAATGCATTACCCGAAGCGCCTTTGGCGAGGCTTGTGATGACAATATCCAACTGCCGGTGGCGCACCTTGTCTGCAACTTCAGCCCACCGCTTGCCGGGAAACCATCCCTGTTGACACATGAAGAGGTTCTCACCCTGTTTCACGAGTTCGGTCATGGCCTGCATCATTTGCTGACAAAGGTGGATTATCCGAGTATTGCCGGTATCAACGGGGTTGCCTGGGATGCCGTGGAGTTACCGAGTCAGTTGCTGGAGTTGTGGTGTTGGGAACATGAGGCACTGCAACAGTTCTCCGGACACGTGGAAACCGGCGAACCGTTGCCCGATACGCTCCTTGAAAAACTGCGTACCGCCAGGAATTTCCAGTCCGGCATGGCCATGGTTCGGCAATTGGAATTTTCATTGTTCGATCTTCGTATCCACCGGGAATACGACAGGACCCAAGGGTCACGGATTCAACAGTTTCTGGACGAAGTGCGCGACGAGGTCGCCGTACTGAAACCGCCGGCCTTCCACCGTTTCGCCCATGCCTTCTCGCATATATTCGCCGGTGGCTATGCCGCCGGTTATTACAGTTATAAATGGGCCGAGGTACTCGCAAGCGATGCATTTTCCAAGTTCGAGGAAAATGGCATCTTCGATCAAGACACGGGAGATCTATTTCAACGAACCGTTTTGGCGCACGGCGGCGCACGCGATGCAATGGATCTCTTTGTAGCGTTTCGAGGCCGAAAACCCACCATTGATGCTCTGCTCCGGCATAA
>JABDQX010000285.1 GCA_013042035.1 Gammaproteobacteria bacterium | reverse complement strand
ATATGGAGAAGATAAAACTGGAAAAAAACAGCTTCCATGGCGAGTGGAATTATACAATACGAACGACATAAAACAGATGAGTTATTTATTTCCAGTTCCTAAGAGCGTGTCTGAATAGATTCTTTCTCCGCGCCTCTGCGTCTCTGCGGTTCTAAAAGTGGTTTTTAGAACCGCAGAGACGCAGAGGCGCAGAGATTCCGTGGGTAGGCTAGCGAAACACGTGCACGGAATCGAAATTTTAAGACACCCTCTCAGAGCGTGTCTAAGAGGGTGTCTAAAAAATCCGAGACGCGATTTATCGCGTCTGCTTTTTTCATGATTTCTTCCGCCGTTTGTGGAAAAGTCAACAGTTGACTGCACCGTTTCTCCACAACCGTAGGTCATGCCCTCTTACTTCACGGGATAAATACTATTTCCCCTATTAGTAAATGATTATCACAATTTAACCTGCTGAAAAATAAGGCACTTATCTTTGTGGTCAGAATATCACCAATCTAACGCAACATACGGAATTGCGTGCGTTTTTTCCGGTTTGCCCCAAGTATTCCACAGAGTTATCCACAGAATTTGTGGACAAATCCGGTTTTCCACGTAATGTTAGCCGGTTAAGTGGATCACGATAGAAAACGGATAATATTTTTGTCGTAAGCGGGCCATGCCGACTACATCAACACACCCACCACGGCACCGGTCAAACAAGTCGCCAGCGTACCCGCGACAATGGATTTCATCCCAAGCTCGACGATTTCCCGATATCGGTCAGGGGCCATGGTACCCATTCCACCGATGATGATGCCAAGGCTTCCAAAATTGGCGAAACCGCACAGGGCATAGGTCATAATCAACGCGCTGCGATCACTGAGCGTCCCCGCCGGCAGGGCGCTCATATCCAGGTAGGCAATGAGCTCGTTCAACACGGTTTTTGTGCCCATAAGCACCCCCGCGGCCTGCGTCTCGCCCCAGGGTATCCCCATCAGCCAAACCACCGGTCTCATGACAAAGCCCAGTAACTCCTGCAAACCGGGGATCCCAAATCCGGCCAATATGTGATTGAGTAGGCTGACCAACGCCACCAGAACAAGAAGTATGGCGATGATATTGAGAAATAGTTTCAGGCCATCGAGGGTACCTTGCGTGATGGCGTCCATGACACTGGTAGCAGGCTGTGGAATAACCAGCCCGCCTTCGGTGCTGGGTTCAGTCTCGGGGACCATCATGCGTGCCACCGTGATCGCCGCCGGCGCGGATATCAATGAGGCGATCAGGATATGGCCCATGGCATTGGGCAACACCGGACTCAAAATGGCGGCGTACAGCACCATCATGGTCCCGGCGATGGTTGCCATGCCACAGGTCATCAGGGCAAATAATTCCGATCGGGACAACCGGGAGAGATAGGGGCGGACAATGAGCGGAGCCTCCACCATGCCGACGAAAATATTGGCCGCCGCGCCCAACCCCAGCGCGCCACCGATCCCAAGGGTTTTCTCAAGGACCATGGAAAAAAGCTTGACCACCAGTGGCAGGATGCGCAGGTAAAACAACAAAGCCGACAGCGCCGACATCACCAGGATCAGGGGCAGCGCCTGAAAGGCCAGGATAAAGCTGCTTTTCCCCGCCTGCTCCACATAGGGGAGATCGCCGCCACCGATAAAACCGAACACAAAGCTGGTACCGGCGCGCGTTGCCTCCTGCAACGACAACAACGCCTGATTGAGCACGATGAAAAAATCCTGTAGCAGGGGCAGTTTGATCAGCGCGAACGCCAACACAAACTGCAGGGCCAGCCCGACGACCGGAATACGCCAGGAAACGGCCGATCGCCTTTCGCTGAGCAACCAGCCGATAAGGATTAACAGAATAAGCCCGAACAGGCTTTGGTACATGATTTTATACCTTGAATGGATGATTCATTCAGGTTCTGAAAACGCCATGAAGACGGACGGCATCGAAGGCGCTTGTTATGGTAATCGCTCAAATTCAGGCGTTAAAAATAGGCTCCCACCAACCGCATAAAATCCGCGAACACCCGATCCGCCGATAACTCATCGAAACACGGTGCTCCCCGACTTTCGGGGGTAGCATAGGAACACTTTTTTCCGAGACACGGCGCGCAGTGAAAACGCGAATGCAGACAAACCTGATTCCGGCCATAAAAACCCGTCAGTTCCGGATTGGTCGGACCAAACAGCGAGACCGTCGGGGTATCCACGGCAGCGGCCAGATGACCGAGCCCCGTATCGACAGAGACACAACCGATGGCATTGGCCATCAACCCGGCGAGATCCGTCAGACGCATTCGATCTGGCACCTCGGCGCCCGAGACTCGGGCAATCCTTTCGGCGCGCAGCCGTTCCCGTTCATCGCCCCACGGCAGCATGACCCTGTAACCTGCATCGACAAGCAGCACGGACAAAGCAATCCAGGAACGCTCCGGCCAGTGTTTGGTGGGCCAGGTGGTGCCGTGCAGCAAGACAACCGTATCCGGGGACGCCACGTTCGGATCACGAGCACCGCCCCCCAGGGTGCTCGAATCCGCCGTGGGCAGGGTCAGCCGATACTCTCCCTTGATAGTTCGCCCTTGGGTTTGATTTTCATATCCCAGGGATTTTGCAAACAATTGCCTGACCCTTTCCACCGCGTGCTGTCCCTTTGCCACCGACTGGGGGGCATCGTAGAACCGGGCCGCCATCGGTTCCCGGGCCGAGTGTCTGTCGAAACCGAATCTTGTTCCCCTGGCCTGACGCGTCAGCCAGGCGCTTTTCAGCAAACCCTGGGCGTCAATAACGGCATCGTACCGGGCAGCGCGCAATTTGGCCTTGAATTGCGCCCATGCGCCTTGGTGCCAGGCATCAAAAGGGTGTTTGCGCCAATGGCGCATGGCGACGGGGATAACGTCATCCACCGCCGGGTGCCAGGTGGGTATTTCCGCGTAGGCCTCCTCCACCACCCAGTCGAAGCGGATATCCGGAATGGCGGCGGCGGCATCCGTCAGGGCCGGCAGCGTATGGATGACATCGCCAAGGGAGGATGTTTTAACGACTAATACTTTCATCGTGAGCTGTATGCCAAGATCTTTTCCGGCCTGAAACCAATCGAAAACAATGGACTCGGAAGAAGTTTCACACGAAGTCACGAAGACACAAAGTTGTCTGTGTACTTTCCCTTCGTGGCTTCGTGGCTTTGTGTGAAAATCAAATCTCTCACAAAGACACTAAGGCACAAAGTTCTCTGCGATTTTCCCTTCGTGGCTCTGTGCCTTCGTGTGAGCTTCCTTCGCCCTCGTGTGAAATTCATATCAATTCGCAATTCGCCTAATACCATCTTTCAGAAGTGCTTCGCCGAAGTTGATCAGCAAACCAAGTCGAAAGCCGGTCAGTTTGAGGTATGTCAAGAGTTGTTTTGCGTGAACCGGAGCCAGCTTCTCAACCGACTTCAGCTCGACGATGAAGCAGCGGTTGATGATCAGGTCCGCTCGAAACCCCATCTCAAACTTAACGCCCTCGTACTCAACGGGGATCCCAACTTCGCGCTCTACACGGTATCCCCGTTCCTCCAACTTCTTTTGCAAGATAATCGTGTAAACCGACTCCAGCAAACCGGGCCCAAGCGCGATATGCAACTTCATGGACGCATCCACGACATCCTTCGAGATTTTCTCTAATTCATCGTTCATGGAAAACTCCTCTGAGCCCGCAAGTCTCACACAAAGACACTAAATCACAAAGTTGCGGTGTATTTCCTTCATGGCTTCGTGCCTTTGTGTAAGCCTCCTCAACCTTCGTGGCTTTGTGGCTTTGTGTGAAAATCAAATCTCTCACAAAGACACTAAGGCACAAAGTTGTCTGTGTATTTTTCCTTCGTGGCTTTGTGGCTTCGTGTGAGATTTATTCCCGGCACTCATCAAGGACAGCCTCGGCCTCAGCCAAATCCGGCGAACCAAGCTTCCTGAAGATCGCCACAGCGCGCCCGGCGTGGACGCGGCCTTCCGCGCCCCTGCCCTGTCGGGCCAGCGCCTTGGCCAGCTGTCCGGAGCCGCTGGCAATCAGTTCTTGATGGCCCAGGTTTTCGGCGAGCCCCAGGGCCTCTCGGGCCAGACGTTCGGCCTCGGGCCACTCGCCGCGATCGAGCGCCAAATCCGCGAGGTTCCCGGTGTAGATAGCAACGCCCTCGGGATCAGGCAGTTCCCTGGCGAGAAACAGCGCCTCCCGGTAGTAGCGCTCCGCCTCATCGAGCTGGCCTGACATGCTCAGGGC
>JABDQX010000284.1 GCA_013042035.1 Gammaproteobacteria bacterium | reverse complement strand
AGCCAGGTGCCTGCGTCGCGGATGAGCGGTGCCACGGTCAGGGCCGCGAAAAAGCCATATACCACGGTCGGGATCCCGGCCAGGATTTCCAGCAAGGGTTTTATCGTGGCTCGTGCCCGGCTGGTGGCGTACTCCGATAGATAAATGGCCGATAGCAGGCCAACCGGCACGGCAACCGACATGGCAAGGACGGAAATCAACACGGTGCCCGTAAACACCGGTATCGCACCGAACGCTCCGGAAGAACCCACCTGATCGGGTCGAATGGCGATTTGCGGGCTCCATTCCAACCCAAACAGGAATTCGCCGATGGGTATGGCCTTAAAAAAGCGAATGGACTCGAACAACACCGACAATACGATGCCGAGAGTGGTAAAGACGGCGATGGTGGAGCTTGCGATGAGGAAGACCTTGATGGCCTGCTCCACCTGGTTTCGGGCGCGCAGCCTTGGCGATATCTTCTGCCATCCGATACCGATGCCAAGGACGGCAAGCACGATAACCAATACCGAAAGCGCCGCCATGCTGGTTTGTTGCAGACGTTGATAATGATCCGCGGCCGCGCGGAGCGCATTATCCACTTCAACGGAGACGATGTTGCCAAGGGCGAGGTTCTTGATGTCGTTGATAACGAGGCTCAGGCGTTCCGGATCGTGCATTGCCGCCGGTAATTCCGATACCACCATATGGGTGATGACGGTGTTCTCGAATGCCATCCACAGCGACAATACGATGAGGGCCGGAACCCCACACCAG
The DNA here is from genome assembly GCA_013042035.1 of Gammaproteobacteria bacterium. Taxonomy (GTDB): domain Bacteria; phylum Pseudomonadota; class Gammaproteobacteria; order HK1; family HK1; genus JABDQX01. Next base: position 2,110 of record JABDQX010000284.1, on the reverse strand, counting down.
ATGGTCGTGAGCCATCCGTAATAACCGGGCAGGGAATGCAGCCGCGAGGTTTTTTGCCTGCCGCCCGCCAGACTCACGGAACGGCGCTTTCCGAGCTGATAGCCAATGGCCATCAGGATCAAAAGAGTGGCAAGTAAGACGGGGGTTGTCATCGACATGCGGGAAGCGGTCCTATGTAGCCGGTGTAACCGAACGCTTCATGGTTTGCTTTTTTCTTGTCATGGTCGCTTTCCCCATAGGGGTGTTGAACCACGGCCATGATGTAGCAAAAACCATTAAGATCGGGAATGACATATGGTGATGTGGTCTCGCTGCCGTAAGGCGTGGACAGGATGCGGGTGAGCTTTTTGTTGCCAAGATCAAAGGCCCAGATGCTGTCGTTCTGGTGTCCCTCGCCACTGTCCTCGCCGATGATCAAGCAATGCGCCAAAGATATGCTCGCCGAGCCGAGCACCGCTGCGTAGCAGGGTGTGAAAATCGATGCCGTGACTTTTTTCTCCATTGATCACCACCTCTCGCGAGGCCCGCACCGCGCGTTTTTCGGTATCGCTCTTGGCAACCGTGACAGGCGTAAAAACCATGCTTTGCCGGGTATCGACTGGCGCGCAGGCGCTCAGTGATAGAGCGCATCCAAGGACAATCAGGTATAGGGCATGTTGGTACACGGGTAGCTCTCCTATTGCATTACGCGGAAGCGTAGGAACGGGAAAGTCGTGGAATACGGCGCGCTTGGGCCCGCCTATTCCACTCTGTCGCTACAGCTTCAGATTCGTCAAACTCTTGACATCCTGGCGGAATTTTTCCCGTTCGGCGTCGGGCATGGGTATCATGCCTTTGTCGGTGAGATAGCCTTCCTCGCCCCAGGCCTTTTCGCTGGTGAACTCTTCAAGATACTCCTTCATGCCGGGAATATTGTCCATGTGCGCCTTTTTTACGTAGAAGAGCAGTGGCCGCGAGACGGGATACTCCCCACTGGAAATGTTCTCGAAGGTCGGCTCCACACCATCTATCCTGGCTCCCTGAACCTTATCGGCGTTTTGCTCCAGGAAGCTGTAACCGAATACGCCGAATGCGTTGGGATTGGCATCGAGCTTTTGCACGATAAGGTTATCGTTTTCACCGGCCTCGATAAATGCGCCATCTTCCCGCATGGCGTGGGCGATGGCATTGAAGATATCCTTGCCTTTTGGTTTTTTGCCTTTTTTCTGTTCCATCCCGTCATAAACGTCCCGGGCAATACCGAGCTCGTCCATCGTTTTCTTGATGGCCTCCACGTCATCCCGTCCGAGTCCGCGCAACTTTTCAAGTAAGGGGAATTTTTTCGCGCCGCCACCCAGGGCCAATTCCGCGAAGGCATCCCGCGTCCCGGAGGTGGGCGGTGGTCCCAATACCTCGATCTTCGAGGCTGGCAACGTCGCATTGACGTCTTTCCATGTTTTGTTGGGATTGTCCGCGAGTTTTCCGGTATTGGCATCGGGTACCTGTTTGCCAAGGGCCGTGAAGATCTCCTTGCGGGTGAATTCGGCGGGTTTTGCCTTTGTGGCGTTGGCGAATACGATGCCGTCATATCCAATTTTGACTTCGATGATCTCCGTGACACCATTCTTGGCGCAGTTTTCCACCTCGGATGCTTTGATACGCCGTGATGCATTGGTGATATCCGGGTGTTTTACGCCAACCCCGCCGCAAAAGAGCTTGAGGCCACCACCGGATCCCGTCGATTCGATCTTCGGTGTCTTGAACGACGTGGTTTTACCGAACTGCTCGGCGACCACGGTAGCGAACGGATACACGGTGGATGAACCGACGATGCTTATATAGTCTCTCGCAAAGGCTGTTTGACCGATAGCCGATGCCGCCACCAGGACAGTGCCGATGAGGGTTTTTTTGATCACGTTATCTCCCTTTAATCATTTTTGGATGGTTGAGAGACCCTTGCGCGATTTCGGATCCCAGCTAGTGCCCCGTTCCACCTTATTTTAAGCGTTCAGCGAGGCAAAAAGTGGTTAGATGCAAGGCGCGCAAGTGCAGACATAGTGACCTCTTTCAAACTTGCGCAACGCAGCAGGTGGCCGCTTTTTGCCTCGCCCGAAGGGAGCCCTATAAACAC
>JABDQX010000283.1 GCA_013042035.1 Gammaproteobacteria bacterium | reverse complement strand
GCGTAATGGATATCGCCTTCGATAGAGAGCGCATTGCGCCGGAAAGGGTTGGATCACGCCCCCATAAAATCAATGTATAGCTGCCACCGGTTGAATGATATACTTTTAACGCTTGGACTTTGAATTTCCGGCAAAACAAGCACTGATGTCCTGAAGTGTGTAACTTCGCTAATGGTCAGCGTAATTTTCAATACCAGATTGGGCGCTTTCACTGCTTTCCGAACCATTGAACGGCCTGTTCGGGGTATGGAATCCGATCATGCAACAACGATATCGTCTCCTTGAGCTGTTGGCCGATGGCCGTTTCCATTCCGGTGAAGCGCTGGGCGCTTCCCTGGGTATTGGTCGAAGCGCCGTCTGGAAGCTGGTGCGTTCGCTTTCGGCCATGGGTATCGACGCATTTGCGGTGCGCGGTAAGGGCTATCGTCTGGCGAGCCCCATCGAGCTGCTTGATCGCGAGCGGATTCTTGCCGAGATGGATGCCGGGACCATGGGGCTCCTGGGGAATATCGAGATATTGCCGGAGATCGATTCCACAAACCGTTATCTGGCGATGCGGGCCTCGGAAGGGCTTCGTGATGGCCATGTCTGTTTTGCCGAATACCAATCCGCCGGGAAAGGCCGTCGAGGGCGACAGTGGATTTCCCCATTCGGCGCCAGTATTTATCTTTCGGTGTTGCGCCATTTTGGTGTTCTGTCCGATGGGCCCCAGGGGCTCAGTCTGGCGGTCGGCGTGGCTGTCGCCTCGGCATTGACTTCCGTCGGTGTCACGGGTGTGGGCTTGAAATGGCCCAATGATTTGCTATGGAGAGGGAAAAAACTCGGCGGTATCTTGCTGGAGCTTGCCGGTGAACCGGGCGGCCCCTGGCAGGTGATCGCCGGTTTGGGGTTGAATGTCAGCCTTCCACCCGGATCCGCGGAACTTATCGACCAACCCTGGGTGGATCTGCAAACCGTAATTGGTCATGATGCGATGCGTCATGGTCCTGGGGTTCAGGCTCCGGGGCGTAATCTGATTGCGGGCCGGATCCTGCATTATCTCTTGCTGGATTTGGAAAGATTTGCCGGGCAGGGTTTTGCGCCGTTTCGTTCTCGCTGGGAGGCGCTTGATGTGGCTCGTGATCGCCCGGTCATCATCAAGGAGTTGGAGCGGCAAACCCGTGGTTTTGCCCGGTGGACGATACCGGTGCGTTATTGTTATCGGTGGACGGACAGGTGCGAAAAATATTGTCCGGTGATTTGAGTCTTAGAATTGAAGGAATTTAGCGTGCACGGCACAACAAAGCCTCCCGAAGGCACAGTATTGGTTTTGGATATCGGCAATACCCGTCTGAAATGGGCCTATGTCGTCGATGGCGCGCTTGTCGAGCATGCCGAGGCTACCTATACCGTGCCTCAGATTCCGAAGATTCTCGATAAGAGATGGACCCCCTCCAAACCACCACCCAAATCACCCCTTAAACCGCCCCATCGAGTGGTTGTTTCCAATGTCGGTAAGCCCGGTATAGCGGATGCCATATCCCAGTGGACACAAGAGCATTGGGCGCTACAGGTTGAATATGTGGAGGTTGAGCGCGAAGCCTGGGGGATAACCTGTGCCTATCGCGATTACGGCGTCTTTGGCGCGGATCGATGGCTGGCGCTGATTGCCGCCCATAAAAAATGTCAGGGGCCTGTTTGTGTCGTCGATTGTGGCACGGCGCTTACCGTCGATGCTCTGGCCTCGGATGGAAAGCACCTGGGGGGATTGATCGTGCCCGGTATCGGGTTGATGCGAAAAACACTATCCCGGGGCGCCGAACGTATCGGTAACATATCGAAAAGCAATACATCGCAAAACGGCGCAATGTCCGCGACCGCCCAAAACATCTGGCTTGGGCGAAGTACCCAGGAATGCGTGATGGCCGGCACCATGTGGGCGGCGGTCGCATTCATCGATCGCGTGGTCGCCGATTTGGAGGCCGAACTCCATCAGCGTGTTACCTGTATTCTGGCAGGCGGTGATGCACAGGCTGTTTGCCCATTATTGACCCGCGAGGCAACCTGCGAACCGGATCTGGTTTTGCAGGGGCTTGCCGTGGTTGCCGGAGGACGGAATAATGCCGAGTCGCCAAGTGAAAAACGTGCGGGCAATTAATGAAGAGAGTTTTCTATCTATTGCTTTTGGTTAATGCGGCATATTTTAGCTGGCAGGTATGGCACTTCCCTTTATCCACTGATTCCCCCACCGATCCCCCTTCCAATGTACGGGATATTCACCTTCCCGATGAGAACCATCGCTTATTGTTGCTCCGTGAGATCGACCCGAATGAATTGCATTTGCGCGTCGCTCCCGATGGCCGGGACGAAAAGCCCGCCGTGGCATCGGCGCCAATTCGCGCACCGACTCCCGAGCCACCCCCCGATATACCGGATGACGAAGACAGTTATCAAACCTGCTATCGTCTAGGGCCTGCCTTGAAGAAAAAAAGAATCAATGCAGTGCGGGCGTGGCTCGATGCGCGGGGTATTACAGCAACATTGCAAAGCGAACGGCATGAAGTGCTTCTGCATTGGGTATATTTTCCGCCGTTTCGAACGCATTCCGAAGCCGAAAAACAAGCCAATCGCATGAAAAAAAGCGGCATTGGGGATATCTACGTGCTGTCTAGGGGAAATATGAGCAATGCAATTTCCTTGGGTGTTTTCAGCAAACGGTCTTCCATGGAAAAACGGCTTGATGAGCTCAGGAAAAAAGGCTATACCCCTACTGTTGGGGAGCGCTACCAAACAAAGAAAACAAATTGGTTTAACGCTGTTCTATCAGCGAATGCCACGTTTCCGGAAGTCGATTTCGACAAAAAATTTCCGTCGCTGGAGGTGAAGCCGATGGACTGTGGCGTCTCGACCCGAAAATCTTGAACAAAACGAAAGTCGCGGCCATATGGATTTCGAGAAAATTGCTTGTCATAGGCAAGCCTTCTACAATTCCCAATCTTGCTTAGGCTTTGCCCCGATAGTTAAACGGTATAACTGGTGATTTGTAATCACCTGTTGGGGGTTCGATTCCCTCTCGGGGCTCCAGAAAACGCTTTGTCTAGGCATAAAAATTGAACCCGGTTCAAGGGGCAGCAACCAAATCAGTCGGTTGTTTTTATAATAATCAATGAGTTGCCGTGTGCAGGGCAAGATGAAATATAAAGGTTGACTGGTTCTCAAGTTAGTGTATACTTCTGCGCCTTGTTGGTGACGCAGCGCGGGTTAGGGAGAATCAAGCTTTCGAGGATTTTCCGCAAAGAAGCGTCACATCGTTTTGCAAAGCAAAACGATTAATGTTCTTTAAAAGATAGATTGATGAGGTAATTTGTGTGGGCGCTTCCGTTGAAGGTGTGTTTCAAAACAACCCATCTTCGGCGTGAATAGCTCGATAAGAGTCATTTTCGTCGAGTCAAGATAGATCTTGAACCTATAGTCGAGGCTACGGCCAAAATTGCAGGTTGAGGATCGAATTTCTAAAACTGAAGAGTTTGATCCTGGCTCAGATTGAACGCTGGCGGCATGCTTAACACATGCAAGTCGAACGGTAACGGGGGAAAGCTTGCTTTCCTGCCGACGAGTGGCGGACGGGTGAGTAATGCGTAGGAATCTGCCTAGCAGTAGGGGACAACCCGGGGAAACCCGGGCTAATACCGTATACGATCTCTTTCTTTATAAGAGGGAGAAGAAAGGGGGGCTTCGGCCTCTCGCTGTTGGATGAGCCTACGTCGGATTAGCTTGTTGGTGGGGTAATGGCCTACCAAGGCGACGATCCGTAGCTGGTCTGAGAGGATGATCAGCCACACTGGGACTGAGACACGGCCCAGACTCCTACGGGAGGCAGCAGTGGGGAATATTGGACAATGGGCGAAAGCCTGATCCAGCAATGCCGCGTGTGTGAAGAAGGCCTTCGGGTTGTAAAGCACTTTCAGTGGGGAAGAAAAGCCTAGGGCTAATATCCCTGGGTTATGACGTTACCCACAGAAGAAGCACCGGCTAACTCCGTGCCAGCA
>JABDQX010000282.1 GCA_013042035.1 Gammaproteobacteria bacterium | reverse complement strand
ATTCCTGACCGCTGTTCAAATCGATAACACTCATATAACCCATGTTTGTTAATTAAATACAACATCTTACAGAAACTTCCTAGAAGTTTCCCCGGACAGCAGTGGCTACTAATGACGAAAGTCGCAGTGAATTTACCCGAAACCAACCCTAGCTTCGCCCACGGCGGACACATCCGAAACCTGGCCGATCTTGCCGGATGTGCCGCCGATGAACTCCTGGATTTTAGCGCCAATATCAATCCACTGGGACCGCCGGAGAGTCTTCGGCGGACCATCTCGCGCCATCTTGAGTCCGTCACCCACTACCCGGACCCGCACTGCCGGGCGCTGCGCGAGGCGATTGCCGCCATGCATTCCATTACCCCGGAACAGGTGGTTTGTGGCAATGGTTCCACCGAACTTCTGTATGCGCTTCCCCTGGCGTTTTCCCACCGTTTATCCGCCACCTCGTCCGTCGTCAATCAGGCCGTCATCCCGGTCCCGAGTTATCTGGATTACGCCACGGCGTTTACGAGGGCCGGGCTTCGGATCACCAGCATCCCCCTGGATGCCGTTCAAGGATTCGCCATCGACTGGCAACGGGTGGATCGGGCGCTGGTCTTTTATCGCCGGAATTTTGAACGAAACGATGGACAGGCGCATTCCGGTTCCGGCTGTGTCGGGCCGGGAAGGCCTGAGATGTCTCGTTCTGTCGTCATCGTTGGACAACCGGGTAATCCGTCCGGTGCCCTGTTCGATCCGGCCGATTTGCTGGATGTGGCGGATCGTCATCCGGATACCCTGTTCGTGGTGGACGAGGCCTTTGCCGATTTCGTGGCCGATGACAGCGCATCGGTTTTGCGAGGGTGTGCGCCGCACCACAATATCATCGTCCTGCGTTCCATGACGAAATTCTACGGCATTCCGGGGTTGCGTCTGGGATACGCCCTCGCCCCGGAACCGTTGGCGCGCCAGCTTGCGGCATTCCTGCCGCCCTGGTCGGTGGGAAGCCTGGCCCAGGCGGTCGGCGTCGCGGTCCTGGAAGACCGGGCGTATGCCAATGAGACCCGGATAACGGTCTCCCGGCTGCGGCAACAGCTCCAGCGGGGATTGCTTGATTTTGCGAATCCGGGTGACATGACTATCTTTCCTTCCGCCGCCAATTATCTGTTGATCCGTCTGGAAAGATCCGATCTCGATGCCCCGAGACTTGCCCGCGAACTGCTGGCCTATCGGATCGCCATTCGCGTGTGCGATAACTATGAAGGACTCGATAGCCGTTATTTCCGGGTTGCCGTGCGCACCGAGAACGAAAATGCGCGGTTTTTGGATGCCTTGAGTCAGGTGCTCGGCGACGGTGGAAAAACGCCGAAATACGTTCCCGGCGGGGACGTTGGGCGCGAGCGCCAAAAGCATCATCGAAGGGCATTGCCGCGCGCGGCACCGCCTACAGTCCCCGCCGTTATGTTTCAGGGGACCGCTTCCAATGCCGGCAAGAGCGTGCTCAGCGCCGCCTTTTGCCGCATCCTGCTCCAGGATGGCTACCGGGTCGCGCCTTTCAAGGCCCAGAACATGTCGCTGAACTCCCATGTCACCCGGACCGGGGGAGAGATGGGCCGCGCCCAGGTGGTTCAGGCCCAAGCCTGCCGGCGCGATCCGGATGTGCGCATGAATCCCGTGCTGCTCAAACCCAGCTCCGACACTGGCGCCCAGATCATCGTCATGGGCAAACCCGTGGGCAATATGGATGTGGACGCTTACATTCAATACAAACCGAAGGCCCTCCAGGCAGTGCGATCGGCCTATGATGCCCTGTCCTCCGAGGTGGATGTCATGGTTATCGAGGGCGCGGGCAGTCCGGGGGAAGTCAACCTGAAGCACCACGATATCGTCAATATGGCCATGGCCGATTATGCCAGGGCCCAGGTTTTGCTTGTCGGCGACATCGATCGGGGGGGTGTCTTTGCCGCCTTCGTGGGAACGCTGGAAGTCCTCGCCGAATGGGAACGCGCCCTGGTGGCGGGGTTTGTCATCAACCGGTTCCGGGGGCAGCGCGCACTGCTTGATGACGCCATCGACTATGTCCGGGCACACACCGGTCTGCCGACGTTCGGCGTGAGCCCCTACCTCCAGGCGCTGAATCTCCCCGAGGAGGATTCGGTGACCTTCAAATCCACCGACAGGGTTGCCGCCCAAAGAAGCGCCGATCAGGTGGAGATCGCCCTCATTGATCTTCCCCATATCGC
>JABDQX010000277.1 GCA_013042035.1 Gammaproteobacteria bacterium | reverse complement strand
GGAGCAAAACTCACTCGGGAAAGCTAGGTGTTACGCGGTGATCAAATCATGAGCGGGCCGGGTGACCAACTGGTAATCAAAACTGTCCAATCAAAAAAGGGGAAGTAATGTGAATATTGAGTAATTTCATATATTCTTATGTTGCTACGTTTGGCAAGAAACATTAAACCCAAGAAGACGTGTTTGAACCACAACATCAACCGTCCGCTTCAATCTTACCCAATTAGGAAGATCGCTTGAAAATCACTTGCAGGATCACTATATTTCTACGAACACTTTTAAAATGGAGGAAAGTATGAGAAAGATTCTGATGCGAATTACGATCACTTTTGTGGTGCTGGCTTTTTCTGGAACTGCTGCGCTCGCCGCGGGAAGCAATTCAAGGTCAACCAGGGATACACGTCCTGGCGTTGCTCAGTACAACTCCGGCGTGAAGTACATGAAGAAGGGGAAGTACGAGAAGGCCCAGGCGAAGTTCGAGGCCGCTCTGGCCAAAAACCCGAATATGGCCGATGCGCACAATAACCTCGGATACTCACTGAGAAAGCAGGGACCGGAGAATTACCAGGAGGCGTTGCGTCAATACGACCGAGCCATCGAGCTGAATCCGAAGCTTGCCGAGGCTTATATGTATCGAGGTGTGTTGCACATGCTGATGGGCAATGAGGACAAGGCCCTGGAGGACCACCGTACTCTTACCAGGCTGGATCGCAAGCTTGCCGATGCGCTTCAGGCGGCGATTGCCTCGGGCGAGGAGCCGGATGGGCTGGAGGGGCTAGCAAAGAAATGGTGAAAGCCGGCACGGTGGCCGCAGTTGCCCTGGTGTTACTCGGGGCGGCGTGCGATTACGGAAGACAAAAACCGGACCGACCGGATCGCTCCAGTCCATCACCGTACGTTTGGCAGTTGCCGGAGGGCTTTCCGGCACCCCGTGTACCTGCAGACAATCCGATGACTCCGGAGAAGGTCGAACTCGGGCGTCAATTGTTCCACGATCCCCGGCTTTCGGGCGACGGCACGGTGTCATGCGCCAGCTGCCACCGGCCAGAGCTCGCCTACACCGACGGCCGAAGTCGTGCCGTGGGTTCCCAGGGAAATATCCATCCTCGCTCGGCCATGTCGCTCACCAATGTCGCCTACAATGCGACCCTGGGATGGGACGATCCCAGCCTGATCCACCTTGAAGATCAGGCCCTTGTGCCGCTATTCAATACTCAACCACTGGAAATGGGAGTGGCCGGTCGTGAGAACGAGGTCCTGGCAAGGTTTAGAGACGATCGACGCTACCGCCAGCTTTTCCAAAGCTCTTTCCCGGAAGACCAGGACCCGGTGTCGATGCGCAACGTCACTCAGGCACTGGCCTCATTCCAAAGGACACTGATCTCCGGTAACTCGCCCTATGACCGTTGGGCGTACGGCGGGGAGGTGGACGGGCTGGATCCCGATGAACGCGCCGGCGCACGCCTGTTCTTCTCCCGGCGATTGAACTGCTTTCGTTGTCACTCCGGATTCAACTTCTCCGGCCCGGTGGTCTACGACGGATCCGGGACACCGGAGGCACAGTTCCACAACACCGGACTCTATAGCGAGGGCGGACGCGGCGCCTACCCGAAGCCCAACACTGGCGTGCACCGGCATAGCGGGCGCAGTGAGGACATGGGTAAATTCCGGGCACCCACGCTCCGGAACATCGCGCTCACGGCGCCATACATGCATGACGGCAGCGTTCCCACCCTCGAGGCTGTTATCGATCATTACGCGGCGGGCGGCCGTGCCCGATATATCGGTACCAATTCACGGAACATTGGACCCGACTCCGCGACCGACCCGCTGGTAACCGGGTTCGAGCTGACTCCAGAGGAGCGAAGACAGCTGGTCACGTTCCTGGGGGCGCTCACCGATGAGTCCTTCGTGCTTAGAGCGCGGGAGCGGAGCGTCGAGTGATTAGAGGTGACTCTTGCTCACGGCACAACGGGAGCATCTTCCTGCGGTCCGGATCCGCCGCAGACTGTAAAGGGTAGTAGCATCAAGGTCGGGCGAAGCTAAACAACTGTCATTTGTAAAATGTCAAGTCAACTCGCTTTTTGCATGAAAAGTGTTGGAGCAACGATTCAATCTTGCCGCCTATTGCTTTGCTGTGTTTGGCGTTAGAATTGACGCATAAGGACCACTTATGCCATAG
>JABDQX010000275.1 GCA_013042035.1 Gammaproteobacteria bacterium | reverse complement strand
GATATTGGCCGCCGTCAAATCGAATGGTTACGGGCATGGTCTGATGCGTGTCGCCAATGCCCTTTCCAATGCGGATGGTTTTGCCGTGACCAATGTGGAAGAAGCGCTTGCATTGCGTGAGGCGGGCATTGAGCAGCGCATTCTCATTCTGGAGGGGTTCTTCTCCCTGAAAGAACTGGACACCCTGAGGACGCACGGTATGGACACCGTGGTCCACCATGAATCCCAAATCGAGATGCTGGAGCGGGCCGATTTGGGACCCATGGTTACCGTGTGGCTTAAAATCGATACCGGTATGCACCGTCTCGGCATATCGCCGACGCGTTTGAATAATGCCTGGAACCGGTTGCGCGGCTGCGCGAACGTCACCCTTCCGGTCTTTCTCATGAGTCACCTGCCAAAGGCCGATGATTGGAAAAATACCGATACCCAGGCGCAAATCTACGATTTCCTTTCTCTTGCCACGGCCCTTGGGGCAAAATTCAGTATTGCCAACTCCGCGGCTATATTGGGCTGGCCGCAGACGCGCGCCGGTTGGGTGCGCCCTGGAATTATGCTCTATGGTATCTCGCCATTTCCGGGCGAGAGCGCCGGAGAATTCGGGCTTTTGCCAGTCATGACGCTCTCTACCCGCCTTATCGCCGTCAACCAGATACCCAAGGGCGGGGCCGTCGGATATGCCGGAACCTGGGTTTGCCCGGAGGACATGCCGGTCGGGGTAGCCGCCATCGGATACGGCGATGGTTACCCGCGCCATGCGCCTTCGGGATGTCCGGTTTTAGTCAACGGTAAACGTGCTTCGCTGATCGGACGGGTTTCCATGGACATGATCACGATAGACCTTAGAACACAACCCAATGCCCGCATCGGTGATCCGGTTGTTTTATGGGGAAAAGGGCTCCCCGTGGAAGAGGTGGCCGAATTGTCCGGGACCATCGGCTACGAGCTGGTTTGCGGCGTAACAACGCAGGTCGAGTTCGTGACGCGCGATGCCTGATTTTGCCGAGCAAAATTATCAGTGACCACGAATACCCACGACATCGTCACCTGGTTTCGCAGCGCGGCGCCCTACATCAAAAGCCAACGGGGCAACATTTTCGTCATTTATTTCAGCGGAGAGGTCATCGCCGACGGTAACAAACTCTCCGGGCTCATTGCCGATTTTGCCCTGCTGCACAGTCTTGGCGTCAAGCTGGTATTGGTTCACGGCGCCCGTCCCCAGGTCGAGCAAAGACTCGAAGCCAAGGGAATATCGGTACAATATGCCGAGGGGCTTTGCGTCACCGATGAAGCGACCCTGGCCCTCGTCAAGGAAACCGTCGCGGCTACCCGTCTCGATATCGAGGTTCGGCTTTCCATGGAGCAGGCCAATGCGCCGGTGGCCAGCGTAACAGGCGGACACAATCCCCGGATTCGCGTCGCCTCGGGTAATTTCATTACCGGCCGTCCCATTGGCGTACGCGGTGGCGTGGATTTTGGCTATACGGGAGAAGTACGGCGGATCGATGCCACTGGGATCCGAACGCTGCTCGATGGGGGGCACATCGTGCTGATCTCGCCGTTGGGGTTCTCTCCCGCCGGTGAAATATTCAATCTGAGCGCGCCGGATGTGGCAACCAGCATCGCGGCATCGCTGCCCGCGGCCAAGTTGCTGTTGCTCGACGGAGAAAGATTATCCACAAGGCCACAGGATCGGATGCCCTATCGAATGCCGGGGCAAATCACCTTGTCCGAGGCAAGAACGCTGCTTGCCGAATACCGGGAGAGCGAACAGACACAAGGTTTTTATCGGCATTTGGAACGCGCCGTGCGCGTTTGCCAATCGGGGGTGCCCAGGGTCCATCTCATCGATCACCGCATCGATGGTGCCCTGTTGTTGGAGATCTACACACGCGATGGCGTCGGCGTCATGGTCTGTAGTGATGCCTACGATACCATGCGCGAAGCGGTGATCGACGATATCGCCGGCATCATCAAGCTCATCTCCCCCCTGGAAGAGCAAGGCATCCTTGTCCGCCGATCCCGCGAAAAACTCGAATCCGAAATCCATCGTTTCCTGGTGATGGAACGCGATGGCGCGATCATCGCCTGCGCCGCGGCTTATCCGTGCGCCGTGGCCCGCCCGGATGCCGACGGGCAAGATTTCGACACGGCGCCCTCAATGGTCGAGCTGGCATGTCTGGCCGTGCATCAGGACTACCGAAACGTGGAGTGTGGTAATGCCCTGTTGGCGGCCATAGAAAAAGATGCCCGCGCCAAGGGTGCAACACACCTGTTTGTATTGACCACCCACACGGAACACTGGTTCATGGAACACGGTTTCTCCAGGGCCACATTGAACGACTTGCCAAGGACCCGCCGACGGATGTACAACGAAAGCAGAAATGCCAAGGTGCTCGTCAAGGGCTTATAAAACGCTTCCATCTATAAAAAAAGACACCAAAATGGATCTTACGAATCAGTTCCTCATTGCGATGCCGACGCTAAGGGATCCCAACTTTTATCGAACGGTGACCTATCTATGCGCTCACAACCAGGATGGCGCCATGGGGATCGTCATCAACCGGCCGCTTTCCCTGAATCTCGGTAACGTACTCAAGCACATGGAAATAGAAGTTACGGATCCGGTAGTAAAACATATACGTGTTTTCCAGGGTGGCCCTATGCAACCGGAGCGTGGTTTTGTGATTCATCGGCCATCGGGAAAATGGGACGCGGTATTGAATGTGGGCGATGACATTGCGGTGGCGACCTCGCGTGATATCCTCATCGCCCTCGCCGAGGGAAAAGGTCCCACTGATGTCACTGTTGCCCTCGGTTACGCCGGTTGGGGCGCCGGTCAGTTGGAAAAAGAAGTCGCCGAAAATGCCTGGCTCAGTGGTCCCATCGATGCCCGTATCATTTTCGATGTCTCCTACGAAAAACGCTGGCAATCGGCAACGCAACTGCTCGGTATCGATCCCAATCTGCTTTCCGCCGCGGTCGGTCACGGATAATGACACCTCCTACCACCTTGCTTGGTTTCGATCTCGGTAGCAAACAAATCGGCATCGCCGTGGGTCAGACGCTGACCAATACGGCCAATCCCCTGGGCGTCATTGCCGTCAGGCATAACGTGCCGGATTGGCCGGCCATCGACCGCATGCTGGAAGCCTGGACCCCCGATGCACTGGTGGTTGGTCTGCCTTTGAATATGGACGGTACCGAACAGGAAATGACGTACGCCGCGCGCCGTTTCCGAAACCAGCTTATCCGCCGGTATCGGCTACCGGTCCATGTTGCCGACGAACAGCTCTCCACCCGCGAGGCCAGGGACCGATTGGCCCGTGACGGCAAGCTCGATGCCGATGACGATCCGGTGGCGGCCCAAATCATCCTTGAAACCTGGTTTTCCGAATGGAAAAAACCCATCGCGCCACCCTCTTCGTAGAGGAGGCCGAGATCCTCGCCCGGGACGAATTTGAGGGCGATCAGATCATTCTGCGGGTCGCCGCGCCGCGTATTGCACTGGCGGCCCGGCCGGGCATGTTTGTGCATGTGCGTTGCGATCCGGCACTCCCCATGCGAAGGCCCATTTCCCTCATGGCGGTCGAGCCGACCGATGGGTGGCTTACCGTATTGTTCAAGGTACTCGGCCACGGTACACGGCGCCTTGCCGAGAAAAACGTGGGTGATGTCCTGAATATCATCGGTCCCATGGGCGTCCCGTTCCAGGTACCGCCGGATCGTCCCCGCGCGCTGCTCCTCGGCGGCGGTCTTGGCATACCGCCGATGATATTTCTGGCCCGTTGGCTGATGCAAAAAGGCGAACGGGTTTCCCACGCCACAAATCCATCGCTCAACAATAGACAACAACCCATTGATTCTCACGAAGACAGCGATCGAAGAGAGTTAGTCTCCGCGGCACTAGGGCAGGAGACTCCTTTTCAAGCCACTGCCCACGAACCACTCCTTCTCATGGGATCCGAAATACCCTTCCCCTTCGATCTCTGTTCCTCTCGCATTCCCGTTTCTCTACCCGATGGCGTGACTGCCGCCATGGCGCCGATGGAAGCGCTGGGCATACCCAGCCGCCTTGCCAGCGGGCGGGGGTATCCCGGCAGCTTCCAGGGATTCGTCACCGAACTTGCGGAGCTCTGGTTGCGGACGCAACCTTCGAGCACATACCGGGAGATTGCCCTGTACGCCTGTGGTCCCGAGCCGATGTTGCGGGCCACTGCCAACCTTGCCCGCCGATACGATTTGCCCTGTCAGGTCTGTTTGGAAGAATTCATGGCCTGTGGTGTCGGCGCCTGCGCCGGATGCGTTGTTCCCGTGACGACCCCGACCGGCGTTGCCATGAAGCGGGTATGCGTGGACGGACCCGTGTTCCATGCCCGTGATGTCTTTTTGTGAATTCCGATACCTGAAGATGGACGAAGGGTCGGGGACCATCCTAAGAGCGTGTCTGGAATAAACCCGGACGAAAACTGCCTGCATCGCCACTTTCCGGACGCGAACTGGAAACAATGCGTCGAACATCCAGGCGCAAAACCCGCCTATGATCCGGAAGCTCTGTTGCTTGTTTGACGCCTTCCGCGAACCCCAAGCGCGCATAAAAACCCCGGCAGGTTCGCGAAATCCATAATATTTTTGTGGATCAATGGATTGCGTCTCATTCTCGTTCCATGCGGCTCGATTGAGGCGCGCCTCGAATACATTCGCGGGCAGGTTCGCGGAAATAGGCGATTAGCCCCTTAAAAATCCAGGGGTTATACTCCTGCGGTCGCCCCCCACGCGGGGGCGTGGATTGAAACGGGTCAACGTGGCCCCCGTCCGCCGTAACCCGGACGTCGCCCCCCACGCGGGGGCGTGGATTGAAACCTTATCGAGAGTCCACACGGCCCCGCCC
>JABDQX010000270.1 GCA_013042035.1 Gammaproteobacteria bacterium | reverse complement strand
GCGATCCAGCGCCTTCGCCCAATTGGCCCTACGCCGCACCCGGGGAATGGGGACCATTGAATGCGCTATCACCAAAATATGCTCCTGAGATAAACCGACTCCATGCCGCCGATCCAAAAATCGATATCCTGTGGATACGCGGTAGTGATGACTTAGTCGTTTCCAACCAATCCCCCTTCGATCCGGCCACGGTGGGCGCACAGGGTCTCTTACCCAATTGGCCGGGTCTTGATATCTACCCGCCTCAACCCATGTTGGACCAAACGCGGGCCGTATTAGAAAAATATGCCAAATCAGGGGGGACTTACCGGGAAGTCGCGTTACAGGACACCGGACACTTCCCTTATCTGGAACAACCAATAACCTTCAATAAGATTTTCCATAAACACATTGAGCATGTAAATCATCAGGTTATTTGAGAAATCGCATATGAAAGCAGAATGCCTCCCTACGTGGGGAGCGACGTGAGCTAAGGCGATTTCTGTCAAAGAACATACCAGCTTGCTTGTCCTTTTGTCCGTTTTCCGCGTTACGTCAACAGTTACATAGAACGACTATGCGCCTGTTGCCGCGCCTTGAATACGAACAAAATTACCGTGCAATCCGGTATATTCTTTTCCGACAATCGCCTAAGGAAAATGACCGACATGAACACAAAAGCCAAATTCTGGAAATGCGCGCTTCAAGTCAACCCGATGAGTTATATGCCGGCCTATCGTGGAACCGGTCATGGCATGACGGAAGACGAATACAACCAAGCGTTGGTCCGGATTGCCCTGGAGAATAACATTGCGGCCATTGGTTTGGCCGACCATGGAAATGTCAACGGCGTGGATGCGATACGGGCGGCGATGGAACCTCACGGTATTCTGGTGTTTCCGGGTTTCGAAATCGCCTCCAGTGAAAAGGTCCATTTTGTCTGTTTGTACCCGGAAGACACCACTACCGATAAACTGTCTCGTTATCTGGGAAACCTTGATTTACTTGATCCGGAAAACGGCGTACGCCCCTCCAAACTCAGTGCCGAGCGGATTTTTGACCGCGTTGACAAACAAGGAGGATTTATCTATGCCGCGCACTGCACAGATGACAAAGGTCTTTTAAATCGGAAACTCAATCAAGTATGGCAGAATTCGTCACTAAAAGCCGCGCAAATTCCCAGTACCCTTGATGCGCTGAGGAGTGAAGAAACCAACAAATATTGGCAAATTCTTTTAAATAAAAACCCAGACTATCGACGCGAGCTGCCGGTGGGCTTCATCAATGCCAAGGATGTCGCGGAACCTTCCGATTTGGCCGATCCGAAGGCTTCCTGCCAGATAAAAATGACCAAGCCGTGTTTCCGTGCTTTCAAATTGGCATTTCAGGATCCGGAATCGAGAGTTCGTCTAAATAGTGATATTTCGGAACAATACTATTCGCGACTGGAGCGGTTGAAGATCACGGGCGGTTATCTGGATGGTATCGATATCGATTTCTCCGAACATCTCAATGCCGTCATCGGTGGGCGTGGCACCGGAAAATCCACTTTACTGGAATGCGTACGTTATGTCCTTGACCTTCATCCCATTGGCCCCAGCGCCGAAAAACAACATCGTGAAATCATCAAGGAAAATCTGGGGAAAACCAAGGCGCGCGTCGAACTGACCGTTTGTTCGTCCCGCATGAATGGCAAGCGTTTTACCCTGTCTCGGCGTTATGGCGAAAGCACCGGCATTCAGGATGAGCACAGCGAGCCGTCGAACTTTACGCCGGAAGACATCCTGCCAGAAATTGAGATCTACGGGCAAAACGAGATCTACGAAATCGCACAGAATCCCGTCAGTCAGCGTCGATTACTGGAACGCTTCCTGGAAACAGGTCAGTCCGATACGGAAAAAACCATCCAAGAAGCCATTGCGAAGCTATCGGAAAACCGTAAGAAGCTAACCGAAGCGCAAAACGGTGTTGCTGAGATCGAAGATGAGGTTGCCCGCTTACCGAAACTAGAAGAACAGGTGGGGCAATTCAAAGGTCTGGGTATCGAAGAGAAATTAAAGATCGTTCCGTTCCTTGAAACAGAGAAGCGCCTGTTAAGACGGGCTACGGAGAAGGAAGGCCCCAATCTGGAGAAGGGTTTCCAGGCCATCCGGGATAATCTCCCGGAGACGGTATTTCTCAGCGATGCCGCCCTTGAAAATCTACCCC
>JABDQX010000265.1 GCA_013042035.1 Gammaproteobacteria bacterium | reverse complement strand
CTTGTCCTTCTGCCCGTCTTCCGCGTTACGTCAACAGTTACATAGAACGACTATGCGCCTGTTGCCGCGCCTTGAATACGAACAAAATACGGCGCAATCCGGTATATTCTTTTCCGATAATCACCTTAGCACTATATCTAACTGTCAATATCTCGCCTTAGTTTTCGCGCTCCTGGAATTTCGCGGCGCAAAATTATAACGGGAATTTTCGGGAATTTTGGCCGATATCCGCTTTCCCGCAGTAGAACGAACAGACCTCCTAGGACCACTTTATGAGCGCGACCCTCAATCGACTGGCGAGAGTTCTCGAACAACGAAAATCGGCGGATCCGGAAGGATCTTACGTGGCAGGCCTCTATGCGGGTGGAACGAATGCCATCCTGAAAAAGATCGCTGAAGAAGCCACCGAGGTTATCATGGCGGCAAAGGATGGTGACCGCAGCAAGATTGTGTACGAAGTCGCGGATCTTTGGTTCCACACCCTGGTCCTGCTGGCCCATGAAGAAATGGAACCGGGCATGATCATCGAGGAACTGGAGCGGCGGTTTGGAACATCGGGTCTTGCGGAAAAATCCGGGCGCGGGTAACCGAACTTCTATTCCCTTGAATTGTTGTACAGGAAGGCGCGGATGGCGGCTTCGGACCATACCGAATCTTACCGTGAATAGCCGGGATAAGGGTAAACCTGATAAGCTCAGGGCGGCATTGGCAGCACGAATTAAAACAGGAGAAAAACATGGGCTTTGGTGGTATTGGAATTTGGCAGTTATTGATCGTTTTGTTGATCATCATATTGCTTTTCGGCACGAAAAAATTACGTAATATCGGAACGGATTTGGGTGGCGCCATCAAGAGCTTTCGCTCTTCCATGAAAGAGGGTGGCCGCACGGATGAAGCGAAGGACGAGGCAAAGGATGCCGAAAAGGAAAAGCTGGATGAAAATCCAGGTAATACCATCAACGATGGTATTGCCAAAGACGGTGTGGGAGAAAGTGTTTCCGGACAAAAGCAAAGCGCGGTATAAGAGCGTGTCTGAAAAATCCCCAGTCTACTGCGGCGGCCCCCGAATTGTGGCCCGCTGCGTTGCGAAAGAGTGAGAAATCGAGTCATGTAGCTCGCTACACTCCTCGATTTATCACCTTCCGCGCCTTGCGGGACCCCAATCGGGCTACCGCCTCGCGACGACCGGGAATTTTCAGACACGCTCTAATATCATTCGGGGCATCAACTGTTTTCAGAACCATTGAGCAGCCCGTTCGAGGTATAACGAGGGAGTAACGTGTAGTGCCCAGCACTCGCCATGTCATCGGCGTCGTCGGCAATCCCAATTGCGGCAAAACTACCCTATTCAACGCGTTGACCGGCGCCAAACAGCAGGTTGGCAATTGGCCCGGTGTTACAGTGGAGAAACTGACCGGCGTCTATCAACACGAGAGGGTTGAGATCGAGGTCGTGGATCTCCCTGGCATCTACTCCATGGATATCCATCCGGATGAAACCTCCCTGGACGAACAGATCGCTCGGGATTTTGTCCTTTCCCACGAGGCGGATCTCATCGTCAATATCGTGGACGCCGCTAATATCGAGCGCAATCTTTATCTCACCAGTCAGCTACTGGAAATGCACGTCCCGGTATTGATCGCGCTCAATATGATGGATGTCGCCACAAGCTGCGGGATCAGCATCGATATCGCGGAGTTCGAAAAACGGTTGGGATGTCCGGTTTTCCCTATTGTCGCGAAGCACGGCAAGGGGATCGCCGAGATGAAGTCCGCCATCAACCGGGCGGCCGATGAAAAACGCCTATCGGCGATCGCGCTTACCTATCCGGAAGCGGTGGAAGACGCCCTATCGGAACTGTCTGCCCTTATCGATACGGATCAGGCGCGAGAGCCTGCGCCTACGGCTCGATACGATCCGCCAGCGGCCAACCCAGCGGCCAACCCAGCGGCCAACAATGAGTCACAACATAGTCACCGCCGTGCGCAGCACTACCGCTGGCTTGCGCTAAAACTCATCGAAGCCGATCCGCTTGCCGTGGAGATGGTGGGGGAGCCGGCAAGCACCGAAGCGATCCGTCTGACTAAAAGGCTGGAAGAACAAACGGGCGAAGAAGCGGATATTCTGATTGCGGACAGCCGGTATGGTTTTATCAACGATCTGACCGTCCATGTCGTGACACGAACCGACGAGATCAGGCGTCATGCCTCGGAGAAGATCGATCATGTGGTGCTGAACCGGCTGTTGGGAATTCCCATATTCCTGGCCATCATGTACCTGATGTTCATGTTCACCATCAATCTGGGTGGCGCCTTCATCGATTTTTTCGACCAGTTGGTCGGTGCATTGCTGGTCGATGGTCTTGGCACCTGGATGGCGTCGGTGGGCAGCCCCCCCTGGCTCACGACCCTGGCGGCAAAGGGCATTGGTGGCGGTGTCCAGGTCGTGGCCACCTTTATTCCCATTATCGGTTTTCTGTACCTGTTTCTTTCCGTTCTGGAAGACTCCGGCTATATGGCC
>JABDQX010000264.1 GCA_013042035.1 Gammaproteobacteria bacterium | reverse complement strand
TGAGAAACAAGCGCTGATGTACTGAAGTGTGTAGCCTCGCTAATGGTAAGCATGATTTTCAATATCATTCGGCGCTTTAACTGCTTTCGGCGCTAAAGAGACGGCCCGTTCGAGGTATAGACGGTTTTCTATCGGGCCACTTCAACTGAGGTGGCTAATGGGAAAATACTTATTTGCTTTGCGTTTTCCAACAGTTGAATAACGATCTGCCTTCTACGTTGAACCATCCCGAACATGGGGGATCTCTTTTTCAAGAGTGCCCCGTCCGCGAGCTCCTCTGAGGCGATTACGTCGATCTTCGCGTCCCTTTTCCCGTCCCTTATGGCCATGTTATTTCTCTCCCTAAACCGTAATCCGCCAGCAAGATATCCCGCTGGCTAAGAGTTAGGGGTGGTGGCGTAATGTGAATGTGCCAGCTTGGCTTTCCATTGATTTGCGCCAATAGTGAGCGATGCTATTAATAATTAATTGACACATACTTAATAATTACCTACCATTCATGTAGGCATTATGAGGATTGCATCATGTCAAGCGGCCTTCGGCGATATGAATTTAGTGAACAGCTTGCTGAAATCTTGGGAGAATCGCGTCGTGATTTGCGCTTTCGCGTTACGATGATGGTCTCAGGTGGACTAATAAAGCCTGGTCCAAGAGGACGTGGTTCACCGCTTGCTACACCAGCATATGGTGCTCATCTTTTAGTTGGGACAATGGCCGCGCCTCAACAGGCCCATACGATCGAGGCAATTCGCTGTTATTGGAAATTGAAACCGGTTGCAATGACATCCGAAGCTGCCAGGCCAGGCATTGTCATTGGCCTGTCAACGGGACGTGCCGAGATCAATGCGCCGACTGCCTTGCCCATATCTTTTAATAAGCTCCATTTTGGTGAATGCCTGGTTCAATTGTTGGATCTTGCCTCTTCATCCGAGGTGACCCGTCAAAACCTTGCCGGCGAATTATTTGGTGTTTGGGTGAGCCGCAGTTGCCCGGTCGCCGGTTTACAGATCGGAGTTTGGTCAAAAGGGCGGCGCAGTGTTATCACACAACGATTCGAGTTGTCCAAGGGGGAACGTCCTCCTTCCTGGCTCGATCCAAATCGAGATGGCATGGCCGATCCTGGTTTATCACATACGGTATTTTTGCCTGTTAGTAAATTAATCGAGATCGGTATGCTGACTACTCCGGAGAAAAAGGAGATTCCTATGTTAAATTTTGGCCCCAAAATCGCGAAATTTGCCGACCTTGTAAATTTGGTTCGCCAAGGTCGTTATCGCGCTCAATGGGAAAAGCTTCTGTCGACTTTAACTCAAGTTCAGGCATGGACGAATAAAATCAGTGCCCAGGACAGTCGACTCATTGAGGTAACCAATTTTGGTTCGAATCCGGGTGAATTACGGATGTTTACTTATATACCCGAGAACTTACCGCCTGGAGCACCTTTGGTGGTTGCATTGCATGGTTGTACACAAACAGCCACTGCGTACGATCGAGGTACCGGATGGTCTGAGCTTGCGGATCGTTTTGGATTTGCCCTTCTGTTGCCTCAGCAGCACTGGATGAATAATCCATTGCGCTGCTTTAATTGGTTTCGGTCCGAGGATACGATGCGAGATAGTGGGGAACCTTTGTCAATCAGGCAAATGATCGAGTGGATGTCGACTAACTGTGATATCGATCGTCGTTGTGTTTACGTCACAGGACTTTCTTCAGGCGGAGCAATGACATCGGTTATGTTGGCGACATATCCCGATGTGTTTGCAGGTGGTGCGATTGTCGCAGGTGTACCTTACCATGCCGCTCATGATTTACAGGAGGCTTTTGAGAGTATTTTTATGGGTATCTGTTTGCCCGAGAATGATTGGGGTGATCGGATACGAGCAGCATCTCCATACCAGGGGCCATGGCCTAGGATTTCAATATGGCATGGAGACGCGGATACGTCGGTAGCACCCGTAAATGCCGAAGAGCTTATAAAACAGTGGGTTGATGTGCATGGACTTTCTTCCAATCCTTCTGTTGAAAACCAGGTTGATGGTTATCCACATAGAATGTGGCAAAATTCTCAAGGTGAGACTCTGCTTGAATCCTATACTATTATTGGTATGTCTCATGGCCATCCGTTGGGTATGGATAATCCGGAACGCTCGTGTGGAACTGTTGGACCGTTTTTTAATAATGTTGGTATTTCCTCCACATATCGAATTGCGGAATTCTGGAATTTACCGGAAACCTCGTTGAGAACGGATTCACAAGTAAAGCCGGAAGTAGCAACCATGGTGAGACGGACCGGTGAAAAAACCTTAAGTATAGTGCCGGCACCAAATCCTGCCTCGGCTGATATGAATGCGTCAGATGATGGGCCTAATATTGTCGAGGATATTTCTACGGATAATGTAGGTGCGGAAAGCGTACATGTCAGGAGCGATAGTGATAATATACCGCTCGGAATTAATGTACGGAATATTGTTGCCAAGTCTTTGGAAATGGCCGGTCTCTTAAAGGAATCGGAACGTGATGGAACCGGTTTCGGATCTGTAGGGAAAGGTGGACCGCTTGGTATCGATGTGCAAGGGATTATTATCGACTCCTTGAAGGCAGCCAACGTGTTGGCTGAATCATATAAAACGCCTCTGGAAGCCGTATCCCCGGAAACCCATGGAACTATCAAATCTGAATGGCAAAGTGAAGGTTGGGAATTGATCTCTAATCGGCCGGAGGTGACTGAAGATAGCCCTCTTCTATTCGGGTATGCTTCATCCGGGAATGGCTGTGAAATAGGCAACGAGGTTCGATCAGTATCGCGAGAGATATCGTTGGGTGATTGTCCTGCATTGAGCTATATCCGACGTTTAAGGCTACATGCGGCAGTGAACAGTTATACCAGGGCGCGTTTTAGTGTTTTGGTAGATGGTTTGGCTGTCGATGAGGTCTCTGTCGTCGGAATGGAGCACACGGAAGGTGAGTGGATGCAAAGATCTAGTATTGACCTGGCACCTTTTGCCAATCAAACAGTCACACTAACGTTTGAAGTCGCTGCGCACTCTAATGTTTGTAATGAGGTATTTGCTAAGGCTTGGGTAGATCGGGTTCATGTGCGCAATGTTTCACGATAGAATAAGGTGATGTTTTTTGTATCCACGATTTATCTTAAAATTACGATAGTGGGGAGATACCTGAGTGTATAAGCTAATATCGCAGTTCTCGACCAGAGATTAGTGAGTTACGAAAGTGGACTTGTTTTATGCGATATTAGGCTTTGTGGTAACTGTTGGAATCCTGGTGACTGTTCATGAGTTTGGTCACTTTTGGGTAGCTCGGCGCTTGGGCGTTAAAGTTCTGAGATTTTCTGTTGGATTTGGCAAGCCTCTGTGGGTGTACCAATCCGGCCCTGACGCAACAGAGTATGTTATTGGCGCAATCCCGCTTGGCGGCTACGTCAAAATGCTGGATGAACGCGAAGGCCAAGTAGCGGAAGATGATTTGTGCCGGGCTTTTAATCGGCAGTCATTGTCAATACGATTAAGTGTCGTTTTAGCCGGTCCGCTTTGCAATCTGTTATTTGCCGTTTTTGCCTATTGGGCTATGTTTACTACGGGTATTAATGGTGTAAAACCACTTATTATGGAGGTGGATCAGGGGTCGCTCGCAGCTCAGGCCGGTTTAGTTCCAAATGATACGATTCTCTCCGTTGGTAGCCGGACTGTTCATAGCTGGGAAGCCGCGATGCAGGCTATTGTTGATAAGGCATTTATAGAAAATGCCATACCCATGGTAGTACGAAGGGAAAACGGGCTTGATGCGCAACTTTCCTTAAACCTTGCCTCTATCACGCTAGATGATCTTACAGGAAATAAGTTTTTTCATGCCGTAGGTGCTTATCCCCCATCGCCGCATAGAACCACTATAATCGGTTGGGTTGATCCAGAGGGTGCGGCGAGGCGTGCCGGTTTGTCGAAGGGTGATCGAATCATTGCCGCAGGAAGAGAAAGTTTTTCTGATTGGAACGCCTGGAGAAAGTTTGTTCGGCGCCACCCTGGAAAAACCCTAGAAGTTCAAATTGAACGGAGGAATCTTCCCATGGTGGTAACGATTCGTCCGGATCCCATCAAAACGAAGACGGGTACAATAGGATTTATTGGCGCGGCCGCGGATCGTCCAACCGCGCAATCTTTGGAAGATTATCAACGCGAATTCTATATCACGGAACGCTATTCACCGCTGGCAGCATTTGGGCATGCATTGACGCAAACCGTAAACACTTCTTTGCTTACGGTAAGAATGCTCTGGAAAATATTGACGCTTGAGGCATCGGTCAAAAACTTGAGCGGACCGATCAGTATTGCCAAATATGCAGGTACCGCCGTTCAAATTGGTACCGCCAAATTTTTACAATTACTTGCTATCTTGAGCGTCAGTATCGGTATTTTGAATCTATTACCGATTCCGGTACTGGATGGCGGGCATATAATGTATTACTGTATTGAGTTCGTGAAAGGGAAGCCGTTATCGGAAGAGGCGCAATCTGCTGGGCAGCGAGTCGGTATCACCGTGCTTGTTGGGCTTATGGGACTTGTGCTTTTCAATGATTTTGTGCGGTTGTTCGGATAAATATTGAGGTGGGACGCTCCATTTGGTTTTTTGTTTTAATATGCGATCTCTCACGCAAATATAGTACTGCGGTTTTTTTGGGCTTGGCAGGCGGCCTTTTTGATAAATAGCGATTTTTATAAAAACGATAAGTAGAGGAAGCTTTAGAACCCTACTTTGAAGAAGCTGGTAACAATCATGAGACAATCTATAGCTGTTCTCCTTTTACTTCTCACCATAGGTAGCTTCTCTCGCACCTTTGCCGTGGAGACATTTGTTGTCGCCGATATGCGACTGGAAGGATTGCAGCGGATTTCCGCCGGGACGATATTTAATTATTTGCCAATCAAGGTGGGAGACGTCGTGGATGAAGACCGTGCCGCCGATGCGATTCGTTCCTTGTTCAAAACAGGATTCTTCAAGGATGTCAGAGTTGAGGGGGAGGGTGACACCCTGGTTATTTCTGTCGTCGAACGTCCATCCATTGCCAGTATTTCTTTCCACGGTAACTCCGATATCAATACGGAGGATCTGATTCAGTCCCTCAAGCAGATCGGATTTTCCGAGGGACGGGTATTCAATCCTGCGGTATTCGACCAAGTTGAGCAGGAACTTCGCCACTCCTATTTTAGCCTTGGAAAGTATGGCGTCGAGATCGAGAAGATCGTTACACCCTTGGAACGTAACCGTGTTGCAATACAGTTTAATGTCTCTGAAAGTGAAGTTGCTAAAATTAAACAAATTAATATCGTTGGCAATGAGGTGTTTTCCGATGATGAATTATTGGATTTTTTCAAGCTGAGCACTTCCCGTTGGCATTCAATCTTAACGAAAGCGGATCAGTATTCAAAACAGAAACTTGCAGCCGACTTGGAATCCGTACGGTCTCATTATTTGAATAATGGATATATAAATTTTTCTGTTGATTCGACCCAAGTATCTATCACGCCTGATAAAAAAGATGTTTATATTACTGTAAATGTAAATGAGGGCCCACAGTTTGTCGTCTCCGATGTGAAATTAACAGGAGACTTTGTTGTGCCGGAAGAAGAATTGCTGAAGGGCGTTACGGTGTCTCGTGGAGTTGTCTTTTCCCGTGATACCGTTACCAAAACCAGTAAGAATTTGACAGAGCGATTGGGAGAGGATGGCTACGCATTTGCCAACGTCAATGCTATTCCGGATATCAAGGAGGAGAGAAAGGAGGTTGATCTTACCTTTTTTGCAGATCCGGGTAAGCGGGTATATGTGAGGCGAATAAATTTTGAGGGCAATGCGAAGACCAGGGATGAAGTTTTGCGTAGAGAAATGCGTCAAATGGAGGGTGCGTGGATATCAACCAAAGATGTAGAAAGATCTCGGGTTAGATTAGAACGTTTGGGTTTTTTTGAGGAAGTGAATATTGAGACACCGGCAGTGCCGGGCACTGCGGATCAGGTGGACATTAACGTTTCAGTAGTAGAACGTGCTTCAGGTAACATATTGGCGGGCGCTGGCTTTTCTCAATCTCAGGGTGTTTTGTTTCAAGGTAGTATTAGTCAGGAAAATTTCCTTGGTACAGGGAACAGAGTGAGTGCTACATTCAATAATAGTAGTGTAAACCAGACACTTTCATTTTCGTATCTAAATCCCTATTACACCATGGATGGAGTAAGCCGTGGGTTTCATGCTCGTTACCGAGAGGTCGATGCCGCTGAAGCTAATATTTCAGAGTATGTCCTTGATGAAATCAGTGCCGGTGTAAATTTTGGCATTCCAATCAGTGAATTCGATTCCATCAACGTAGGATTCACCGCAAAGCAGATGGAGTTTAACGAGGGATCTTCAATCTCAAATGAAGTTAAGGCTTTTGCGGAGGAGGTTGATGGTGGTTTCAATGCATTTTTGCTGACAGGGAGTTGGGGCAGGGATAGCCGCAATCGGAGAATTTTTCCCGATAGTGGTAGCTTTACATACGCCGGTGCTGAGTTGGCTATTCCTGGAGGGGATCTTACATACTATAAATTAACCGGGAAACACCAGCGCTTTTTTCCGTTAGTCAAAGACTATGTGTTTATGCTAAATGGAGAAATCGGTTATGGGGATGGTTATGGTGACACCGATGACCTTCCTCTAATCGAAAACTTCTATGCCGGTGGCATCCGCTCTGTGCGTGGCTTTGAGTCCAATACATTAGGCCCTCGAGAGGACGGTGGTGATGAGGATCCGCTTGGCGGCAACTTGAAGTTGGAAGGTAATGCCGAAGTTATTATTCCGATGCCCTTCATCCGTGACTCGAAGTCTACTCAACTTTCCGGATTTTTTGATGCGGGTAACGTGTATGGCCCACAAGAAGACGTTGATATCGGATCGCTTCGATATTCAGCAGGGCTTGCCACCACATGGATCTCTCCATTTGGCGCATTGACTTTTAGCTACGCTGTACCGCTTAGAAAGGAATCCGACGACGAAGTGCAAAATTTCCAGTTTACCTTTGGCTCCAGCTTTTAAGGCTCTATCATTAGGAAATGACCGGTGCCTATCTCTTTATACACGTCAAATCAACATCGCCTGAACGAAAAATGATTCACGCGGGTTTTCTTGGTCATTTTGTTCAAAATTCTGGTGATAAGAGGCTACCCTGCCGCATGGGATTCACTCGCAAATTATGAGAACAATCCATACCTTCGGAAGAATGGCAGTTTTTACTGTCATGTTCTTTATGGCAACTTGGTTGGCTTGGGTGCCAGCAGGAACTGCCGCTGAACTTAAGGTGGGCTACGTTGACACATCTCTCGTTATGCAAAAGGCCCCCCAAGCGGAGAGCGCCGCTCGCAAAATAGAGAGTGAATTTTCCCCGAGGGATAAAGAGCTTGCCAAGCAGCAACAGGAAATAAGCCAGCTGGAAGATGAATTAGCGCGTGATGGGGATGTTATGTCCGATAAGGAAAGACGTAGTTTGGTTAATAAAATCCGTTTGCTTAAACGAGAGCGACGGCGGCTACAAGAAGAGTTCCGTGAGGAATTCACCATGCGCCGTAATGAATTACAAAATGATATTACCCTCGTGATTATAAAGGCAATTCGGACAATAGCTAAAACAGAGGACTATGATTTAGTTATTGATACAGCGATTTATGCAGGAAAGCGTGTGGACATTACTGAAAAAGTTATTTCTTTGTTAACGACTGAATTTAAAAACAAGAAAAAATAATGTCGATTTTGTTAGGAAAACTCGCCGAAACTTTAGGGGCCGAGCTACATGGTGATGAAGATTGCCGTATCGATCGAGTAGCAACGTTACAATGTGCTAGTCCCGGTTCTGTGAGCTTTTTGGCAAACCGTCGTTACCGTACTTACCTTCCTAACACGCGCGCCTCTGCGGTTATTTTATCCTCAGCCGATTTGTCCGAGTGCCCCGTATTTTCCTTAGTATTGGATAATCCCTACTTAGGTTATGCGCGAACCGCTGCGCTACTGAGTCCAAGGTCGCTTCCCTCTCATAGTATCCATTCCTCGGCTTGGGTTAGCCCTAAGGCAATAGTTCATGAAACAGCCTGGATTGGCCCCCAAGCAGTGATTGAGGACGGTGTCTCGATCGGGGAAGGAGTCTATATTGGTGCTGGCTGCACGGTGGATCAGAGAGTTGTCATTGGCGACTACTCTCAACTTACAGCTAATGTCACGCTTTGTCGGAACGTTGTTGTTGGAAAACGGGTATTGATTCATCCCGGTGTTGTTGTTGGGAGCGATGGTTTTGGGATCGCGAATGACAATGGCGCATGGGTGAAGGTGCCACAGTTGGGTGCTGTACGGATTGGCGATGATGTGGAAATCGGCGCTAATACTACTGTCGACCGAGGTGCGTTGGAGGATACGATTCTTGAAAATGGTGTAAAAATAGACAATCAAGTTCAAGTTGGACATAACGTGTTTATCGGAGCGCATACGGCTATTGCGGGATGCGTGGCTATTGCCGGCAGCGTACGCATCGGGAAACGATGTGTTGTCGGTGGTTCTACCGCTATCGCCGGTCATCTGGAAATCGCGGATGGTGTATATTTAACGGGAGCATCTCAGGTGACAAAATCTATTTCCAAACCAGGCATTTATTCATCCTGGATCTCTGTTCAGGAGAGTTTTGTTTGGCGAAAGAATGTAGCACGTCTACACCAGCTTGATGAGATAGCACGTCGAATTAAAGCCCTGGAAGGTTCGTCTAAAGTACAGGGCTCATGCTAATACACCTTAAATATAAGATACTTTAATGATTATAAATCAATCTGTTAAGTGCCTACCCTGTTGGATATCCAGATAATGACTAATAAATCTGAAAGCATAGAAGCGAAACGCATGGATATAAAAGATATTCTTGAATATCTTCCTCACCGTTACCCATTTTTATTGATTGATCGTGTATTGGATTACACACCGAAAAAATCTCTGGTAGCGTTGAAAAACGTTACATTCAATGAGAATTTTTTTCAGGGGCATTTCCCGGGTAGACCACTCATGCCGGCCGTGCTGATTTTGGAAGCCATGGCCCAGACAGCCGGTCTCCTTGCATTACGAGATATCGATGCACGGCTTACGGAAAAATCGGAATATTATTTCGTCGGTATCGATAAGGCTCGTTTCCGCAGACCGGTTGAACCGGGGGACCAACTGATTTTCCATGCGGAATTCCTACGTACGACTCGTGGAATATGGAAAATCGATGTGACGGCTAAAGTCGATGATCAACTGGTTGCAAGTGCCGAATTAATGGGTGCTTTTCGGGGTATGGAAGGGTGATACACGAAAATGCCAGCATTGATCCCGCAGCGCGCCTTGCGCCGGATGTCCGTGTAGATCCCTGGAGCGTTATTGGTGCGGATGTCGAGATCGCAGCGGGTACCTGGATTGGTTCCCATTGCGTGATTGATGGCCCGACCATCATTGGCCGAGATAATCACATTTATCCGTTCAATTCCATCGGAGGTATGCCTCAAGACAAAAAATATGATGGAGAACGTACATTGCTTACGATTGGGGACAGAAATATCATTCGCGAATATTGTACCCTCAACCGCGGCACCATGCAGGGAGGTGGTGTAACAAAAGTAGGTAATGATAATTGGATTATGGCCTATGTACATATTGCCCATGATTGCCAAGTAAACAATGATAATGTGATCGCCAATGGAACAGCACTTGCGGGTCACGTAGTTGTAGAAGATTTCGTAACGCTTGGCGGATTCACGCTCATACATCAGTTTTGTAATATCGGAGCGTATAGCTTTTCTGGAGGAGGTTCGGCGATCACAAAAGATGTCTTACCATACGTCATGGTGGCTGGCAATTATGCAAAACCCTATGGAATTAATGTGGTAGGCTTAAAACGTCGTGGTTTTGATGCACAGGCATTACAGAAGTTACGCAGAGCCTACAAAATAATATACAAACGAGGGAATACGTTGGAACAGGCTTTACTGGAACTGGAGAATATGGCGACTGAGGGAGATGGCATCAACAGAATCATTGATTTTCTCCAGCGCTCTTCACGAGGAATTGTGCGTTAACAAATGTAGACTACACCGGAATTCATCCATGTCGGAGAAACAAAGGCCCCGAATGATTTTCCGAATGCACACCGTTCTTGAATAAAAGGCCATTTGTTCTATTGCACAAGTTGTTTATGCATCCAGTTAGTTATGCTCTTAATCGAGCACAAATAATTTTGTTCGCGGAATTATATGCCTAGAGAATTCAATCGTGCGGAGCGAGTAGCGTATCAAATTCAGCGTGAACTTGCCGTTTTGATTACAAAGGAAACAAGTGATCCCCGTTTACGCGGCTTAACCATTTCCGAGGTCAAGATCAATTCCGATCTCACGGAAGCTACCGTGTATGTCACGGGAAAAGAAGCAGCGAAAATAGAAGAGACTTTGGCTACACTATGGCGGGCAGCCGGTTTTTTACGTAAAAATCTTGCCCGTCGACTCAACGCAAGAGGCGTACCCAAGCTTAAATTCGTATATGATCGCAGTTTCGACCAAGCAGCTCAGCTGTTAGCGTTGATTGACGATGCCGTGATTTCTGAAGAGTAATAAGAAGGTAGAGATAAAATTAAAATGGAAAGGAGGAGATGAATCGGCGAAGGAAAAAGGGGCGAGATATTCAGGGTGTTCTTCTCCTGGATAAACCCATCGGCATGGGCTCCAATGAAGTCCTACAGGTTGTAAAACGGCTATACTATGCGCAAAAGGCTGGACATACCGGTAGTTTGGACCAACTTGCTAGTGGACTGCTGCCTATCTGTATGGGTGAGGCAACGAAACTATCAGGGTTCCTTTTAAGTGCGGATAAGCACTATCAGGCAGTTATTCGTTTGGGAGAAAAAACTTCTACTGGGGATGCCGAAGGTGAAGTCTTGGTCAGGCGACCGATTGGGCATATAACCCGCGTTCAGGTAGAACGTCTTCTTACCGGATTTCAAGGAGAAATCCAACAAATTCCCCCGATGCACTCTGCCATTAAGCATAAAGGACAGCGACTCTATCGGCTGGCTCAACAAGGCGTGGTAGTGGACCGAAAACCACGTACCATTACTATTTACGCACTACAGCTTTTGGCGTTCGAGCAAGGATTGGTGAAGCTGGATGTCCGTTGCTCCAAGGGAACCTATATTCGAACATTAGCGGAAGATTTCGGGGAGATGCTGGGTTGCGGTGGGCATGTCCAGGCGTTGCGCCGTATTGGTTCAGGCCCTTTTGATGAGACAGGCATGGTAACTTTGGAACGATTGCATGAGTTAGCTGGAGAAGACCTTTCGGCATTGGATGCCTTATTGCTTCCTACGGATGCCGTGCTTTCCGATCGACCGCGAGTGGATCTTTCGGAAGATGTAGCTTATTACCTTACAAAAGGACAACCGGTTTTGGTTCCCCACGCACCGACTCGTGGGCAGGTCAGGCTCTATAATGCTCAACAGAGATTCTTGGGTGTTGGTGAAATTTTGGACGATGGCCGCGTCGCGCCAAAACGCCTTTTCAAATGATTTTTCTATGAAAGATTATGGGTCCTTGCGGTGTGAAGCAAGAATTTATCGCAGGGGAAACTCGTGTAAGGTTTTTTCCAGATCCGTTGTTTTTGATGGGTTCCAAGCTGGAAAAGGATACCGTGGAAGAATAGCGCGCTTGAGAAAACCGCTTACCGAAAAAGTTGCATGTGAAGGCAGGGCAAATTTTGTTGAGTACCTAACCTTGTTTGGAAGAGGATGGGAGAGGTAAAATGGCTTCGATTCTGGCGAGGTTTGACCAATCTTTCATAAGGTCCCGGCAGATAAAATCGCAGATTAAATATGTAATTTCTCGGTTGTTGCTTGCAAGCAGATCATAAGAAGTTACAAGGTAAATAGAAATTATGGCACTGAACATAGAGAACAAACCACAAATCATCGAGGATTTCCGACGAGCTCCGGAAGATACTGGCTCACCCGAGGTACAGATTGCGCTGTTGTCCAGCCACATTCAGCATCTTACGGAACACTTCAAAACCCACACCCATGATCATCACTCCCGGCATGGGCTGATAAAAAGAGTCAGCCAACGCCGAAAGTTGCTTGAATATCTGAAACGAAAGGATGTCGAACGCTACCGTGCCCTTATTCGTCGTCTTGGGCTTCGTAGATAGCTTTTTATCAAGGGCAGATAGCTTTTTAAGGAATACTAATGACTTCTATCAAGAAGGTTTTACCCTATGGCTCCCATACGTTGACATTAGAAACGGGAGATATAGCGCGTCAGGCAGCGGGAGCCGTAATGGCTTGTCTTGGGGATACCCACGTACTGGTTACCGTGGTTGCCGAACATCAGGCAAGGGAAGGGAAGGATTTCCTCCCATTGACCATTGACTATCAGGAAAAGACCTACGCGGCAGGTCGAATTCCCGGCAGTTTTTTCCGGCGAGAGGGACGTCCTAGCGAAAAGGAGATTTTAACCTCGCGCCTCATCGACCGTCCTCTGCGTCCGCTTTTCCCCAAAGGTTTTCATAACGAAGTTCAAGTTATCGCGACGGTTATGTCTCTGGATCCGGATATTGACCCGGATATTCCTTCCCTTATAGGCGCCTCCGCGGCCATGGCCATTTCCGGTGTGCCATTTGATGGCCCGATCGGTGCCGCGCGGGTTGGATATTTGGAGGATCAGTTCATCCTCAATCCAACTCTGTCCCAACTGCAAGACTCAGCGCTGGACTTGGTTGTTGCTGGTACAGAGCAGGCGGTTCTCATGGTGGAGTCCGAGGCAAAGGAATTGTCGGAAGAGATCATGTTGAACGCGGTACTATTTGGTCACAAGGAACTTCAACCTGTTATCTCCGCGATACGAGAGATGGCAGAGCAAGTTGGCAAACCCGCGTGGGAATGGCGATTGCCGGAAGAAAATCAAGAGTTACGGCAGCAGATCGAAGAGGTATGTGGCGCAACGATGGGCGAAGCATACCGTGTTGTTGATAAGCTTCAGCGTCAACAGCGAGTCGCCGAGATTAAAGCATCCGTTGTAGATGCCTTGAGTAGTGGCGACAAACCGAAATGGAGTCCGCAGGAAATATCGAGCGCGCTGGAAAAACTGGAAAAATCCACGGTCCGAAGTCGCATATTGGCTGGTGAGTCACGAATTGATGGGAGAAATAATCGTACGGTGCGTGACATATCGAGCCGAGTTGGCATATTGCCGCGAACTCATGGTTCGGCATTATTTACACGCGGAGAAACCCAAGCCCTTGTCGTTGCGACCCTAGGTACGGAACGGGATGCTCAGTTTGTCGATGCCATTGAAGGAGAACGGCGAGAACCATTCTTGTTCCACTATAATTTTCCACCCTATTGCGTGGGAGAAACAGGGCGCGTGGGTTCTCCGAAACGGCGCGAGATTGGACACGGTCGTTTGGCAAAGCGTGGCGTCCAAGCGGTGATCCCAAGCCTTGAGGAATTCCCCTATGTGATCCGTGTGGTTTCTGAAATCACCGAATCCAACGGCTCCAGTTCTATGGCATCCGTTTGTGGTACAACGCTTTCTCTTATGGATGCAGGGGTACCAATCAAGGCACCGGTTGCCGGGATTGCCATGGGCCTGATTAAGGGAGAAGAGCAGTTTGTTGTTCTCTCCGACATCATGGGAGATGAGGATCATCTGGGTGATATGGATTTCAAAGTGGCAGGAACCCGAGATGGCGTGACCGCACTGCAGATGGACATCAAGATCAAGGGAATTACCCGAGAAATTATGGAAGCGGCACTGAGCCAAGCAAAAGAGGGCCGATTCCATATTCTTGACGAAATGAGTAAAGCAATCGAGCAACCTCGAACTGAAATGTCCAACTATGCACCACGGATAATTACCATGCGTGTCCGCCCGGATAAAATCAGGGATGTTATTGGCAAGGGTGGTGCAACAATTCGTGCCATCACCGAGGAGACAGGTGCTACTATCGACATTGATGATGACGGGATAGTCAAAATTGCATCGGTAGATAGCATTGCAGGTGAAGAAGCCAAGCGACGTATAGAACAGATTACGGCCGATGTGGAAGTCGGTGTGATCTACGATGGACGAGTTGCGAAACTAATGGATTTTGGTGCGTTCGTGAATATTTTGCCTGGTAAAGACGGTTTGGTACATATCTCTCAGATATCCGACGAACGAGTTCAGAACGTTAGCGATAAACTGAGAGAGGGCGATATCGTCAAGGTGAAGGTGTTGGAGATCGATAAACAAGGACGAATACGATTGAGCATGAAGGCCGTGGGTGCCGGAGAGGCGAAATAAGTCCGAATATATCGGAAAACACAATTTCCGGAATTTTGCCCAGTAGGGCACCATGGTTTTTGATAATTCTTTTAACCCCTTTGCCCCGCAAGGCGGGGTTATGTAATTTTGCGACGCAAAATTACCATTGAAATATGGATTGATGGTACTAATGCCGACAGTAAAAGTACGAGAAAATGAATCTTTTGATGTAGCGATGCGGCGCTTCAAGCGCGCATGCGAAAAGGCTGGAATTCTTACCGAGGTGCGCCGGCGGGAGTTTTACGAGAAACCAACAAGCGTTCGGAAGCGAAAAGCCGCGGCTGCGGTGAAGCGTCACCTCAAAAAAGTCGCACGTGATAATCTTCGTCGGGCGGGCGGAACTGTTCGAGGACCGCAGCGCCAACAACAACCAGCGCGCCGTTTCGGTTCCAGGATGTCGGGATAAAATACCGTCCGGACTTCTTATTCCAAAATAGGTCTCGCTGCCTTGAGGAATACAGGGATGTCAGGCCGCATTCCCCAATCGTTCATTGACGACCTCCTGTCGCGAGTCGATATCGTGGAGGTTGTCGATGAATATGTACAGCTAAGCAAAAAGGGTAAAGAGCACACTGCGAATTGCCCTTTTCATAGCGAAAAAACCCCCTCGTTTACCGTTAGCAACACTAAGCAGTTTTATCACTGTTTTGGTTGTGGTGCCCATGGCTCGGCCATCAGCTTTCTTATGGATTATGCGCACATGGGCTTTGTGGATGCCGTGCGTGCGCTGGCTGAACGAGTTGGCATGGAGGTGCCGCAAGAGTCAGGCAACAAAACAGCCGATTTTTCTCATCTATACGGAATCTTGGAGGAAGTTGCCCAATTTTATTCTCGCCAGCTGTATGACTATCCCGGTGCCGCCCAAGCTGTAGCTTATCTTAAGCACCGTCAATTGAACCCGAAAATTGTGTCCGATTTCAGTATCGGTTATGCGCCACCTGACTGGAATACCCTAGTCAAAGTCTTTGGCCGAACGGAAACGGTACGCCTGCATTTGGTTGAGGCTGGCCTAATCACTAGCAAAGAGGGGGGAAGTTTCTACGATCGCTTTCGCAATCGCATCATGTTTCCCATCCGTGATGGACGGGGGCGTGTCATTGGTTTTGGCGGTCGTGTATTGGGTGAAGGGACACCGAAGTATCTCAATACTCCGGAGACTTCCGTATTTCATAAAGGCCGTGAACTATATGGCC
>JABDQX010000260.1 GCA_013042035.1 Gammaproteobacteria bacterium | reverse complement strand
TCACGGAACGCAGGGTCAATATCAGAATCAGGGAGATCAATATCAGGGCGATAGTGGTGGCTCTGAGCATGGTAATGATATTGCGCCCACCGATATGGGCAAACATCATGGTGGGGCCGCTCCCCGGCGCCAGCAGATCCGGGGCATTTTCGGAAAGCCACTGCTGGGTGCGCCTCTCCAGGGACAGCACATTTTTGGTGGAAAGCACGCGTGTACTGACCTTGAGGCGGGTAGCGGATTTATCCAAATTGATCTGGTTGTTGAGATCGAGACCGTAAGGCAGGGACATCTCGTATAGAAGCAGAAACTGCGCTGCCATGGTCCGTTCATCGGGCAATCGATACCAGTCGGGATCGTCGCCGTGCAGGTTTTTATTCAGGCGTTTGAATATGTCCGTCACGGTATTGACATGGACCACCTCGGGCTGTTGCCGAAGCCAATTCGCGAGGTTCTCTATCTTGCCAAGGAAAACCGGATCATGGATGCCGTTACTCTCGCCGCTATCCAGGGAATAATCGATCCAATACAGTCCCCCCAGGTGTTTGTCGAGAAGGTCCGTATCCTGACGAAAATCGATACTCTCATCGAAGTAATGGACGTAGACGTCATTGAGTTCATTGCGGGGAATAAAGGCAAGGAGGACGAGCACGAGCACGCCCATTCCCCAAAACAGCAGATTTCTGTTGTGTATCACGAAGTTGGCCAAACCCTCCATGATACGGCTGCCGATACGGTTATCGGTTTTGGGGCTACGTGCCCGCGCCGGCAACAGCGTCATCAATGCCGGCAGAAAGGTAACCGATAGCACAAAGGATATAACGACTCCCCCCGCCACAAAGTTAGCCAGATGGCGGAAAGGCGGTACCTCGGAGATATTCATGGTGAGAAAGCCAATCACAGTGGTAAGGCTCGTCAGGAATATCGGTTGCAGATTGACACGCAGGCTTTCCTGCATGGCCGCCCGGCGACCCGTGCCCGCACCTAACTGATGATAGAAAACCACCAGGATATGCACTGAATTGGCGATGGCCATGGTTAGGATAATGATGGGGGAAATGGACGAAGGTGGTGTGATGGGCAAACCGAAATAGCCACCGATACCCATACCGGTCAGGATTGACATCAGAATAACCAGAAGCGTGGATAAGGTTCCCATGGCGCCCCGCAAAAGCAGCACCAAAGCTACCACCATCACGCCGAAACTGATGGGTATCAGAAACTTTATATCGCCAATAGATGCCTCCGAAAAGGCATTATTCATAAATACGATACCGCTCAGACGCACGTCCAGATGGGGATAACGGGCGCGGATTTCATCGGCCATTTCACGGGCGGCCGCCACCACTTCCGGGCCCTCCTTGGTCTCATCGATGCGCGGCAGTTGGACGGTCACATTGACGATAGTGACATTGGCCTTCTCCGGCACGATCCTTTGCACCAGCAAAGGTTCGGCAAGGGCGATGTCGCGGATTCGCCGGATTTGCGCATCACTCAACTGGTTTGGGTTCCTTACCAGATGGGTGACATGAAGATCATCGTCCTTGGCCTCGGTATGCTGAAAGTTGCTAAGAGAATCCACCCGCAAGGAGTAAGGGAGTTGCCAGGCCTTCTTCGTCAAATCCTTTACCGCCGCCAGCGTTTCCCGGGTAAAGACATTGCCGTCCTCCGGGATTAACAAAAAGATTACGTTGTCGTCCTGGGTATAGGTCTTCTCCAACTGATCGAAGGCCTGCAGTTGCGGGTTGTCTTCGCTGAAGAACACTCGATAATCGGTGGTAAATTTAAGGTTTTTGAGGCCAATCGCCAGGGCAATGACGATAATCGGCATCAGTACCAGGAACAACCAGCGATAGCGTATAACCCATGCGGCGAATCGCCGTTCTATGTCTGCCATGATTGATGTTCTCCTAAATATGGTGCGGCGTATGGCTGATACAAAAATTGCTGAAAGCCGGTAAAAAACGCACTGATTTCTCCCGGTTGTCCAAGGTTATCCACCGCATCGGCGATGGAATCGTGATATCTGAGCCGCAGTAACGGTTTCAGGTTTCCCGGATCCAATTCCCGGACACCTTCGTCTACATACTGGGCGAGTACGAAATCGAGAAAGGCCCGTTGCCTGCTATCAAAAAAGTGCGCTTCGACCTGGGTTCTCGCCATCCTCGCCCGTTCTTCGCGCGTCAACGGCGAAAGCGCATAGGCCACGTAGGCCAGCACATCGAACAGATCGCTCTTCTCGGCATCGATGATCCGCTGCATCTCGGTCATCTGTTCTGCGCCGAATCCCTTCTCGGCCAAACCGTCCAGCAACCTGGCGCGAGTGTCGGGTGCGCTCCAGATGGCGCGCAGTTCCGCTTCGTCCTTGAAGAACCCGGGTAGTTTGCCAAATAGCTGTTCCATGAACTGTTGCGCCGACATGGGGGTCCCATCCGGATGCCAGAAGCTGGTCACCATCGTGTGCTGTATCGTCCGATCCTTACCGTCAGCCAGCTTCACTTTCACCTTGGTCTTTTTTCCGCACTCACAGGGCAACTTTCCACAGTCCGGGCATGGACAAACACAAGGGCGCTGCCCGCACTTGGGACATGCCTTCGGCTCCGGCTTTTCGCATACACAGGGGTATTTACCACACTTCGGGCAATTTTCCGATTCCAGTGGTTCACCATCCCATTCCGGATCGCTAAAGTGGTGGTGCGCCGCCACGAAGTCATGGATCGTAAAGTAGTATTTTCCATCGTACAAGCGCGTACCGCGCCCGATAATCTGTTTGAATTCGATCATCGAGTCGATGGGTCGCATGAGCACGATGTTGCGGATGTTGCGCGCATTCACGCCGGTCGAAAGTTTTTGTGACGTCGTCAGGATCGTCGGAATCGTTTTCTCATTGTCCTGGAAGTCGCGCAGGTGTTGTTCGCCCAGTTTTCCGTCATCGGCTGTTACCCGATGACAGTAGTCCGGGTCTTTGCTGTCCTTCATCTGATTGATCAAATCGCGCACGATCAGCGCATGTTCCTGGGTGGCGCAGAAAACGACGGTCTTTTCCCGCTGATCGATCATGTTCATGAACAGCCTCACGCGATACTGCTCACGCTGCATGATCTCTATGTTTCGATTGAAATCCTTCTCGTCATAGCGCCTGCCTGCTTCTATCTCGCCCTCAATGACGGTGTCGTCCGGCGTATGAACGTAGCCATCCAGGGTGGTGGAGAACTGCCTGACCTTGAACGGCGTCAGAAAGCCGTCGTTGATACCGTCCTTGAGGGAATAAATGAACACCGGTTCGCCGAAATAGGCGTAGGTATCGGCGTTGTCCCTGCGCTTCGGGGTTGCGGTCAGGCCAAGTTGCACGGCAGGGGCGAAGTATTCCAGGATGTCCCGCCAGGTGCTCTCGTCATTGGCCCCGCCGCGATGGCACTCGTCGATGATGATGAAATCGAAAAAGTCCGGTGGATACTCGCCAAAATAGGGTGATGGCTGTCCATCCTTCGGCGGCCCGCTCATGAAAGTCTGGAAGATGGTAAAAAAGATGCTGCCGTTTTTCGGCACACGGCCCTTCTTGCGGATATCATCGGGCGCAATGCGCACCAGCGCATCCTCGGGAAAGGCGGAAAAATCATTGAATGCCTGATTCGCCAGGATGTTGCGATCGGCAAGAAATAGGATGCGCGGGCGGCGGAACGGTTCGTGATTTGCTTTCCAATCCGGCAGGTTCCAGCGACTATGAAACAGCTTCCAGGCGATCTGGAAGGCGATGAAGGTTTTACCGGTACCGGTGGCCAGCGTCAACAGGACACGGTCCAGGCCACTAGCGATGGCCTCCAGCACCCGTTCGACGGCGATATCCTGATAGTAGCGACTCTGAAAATAACCGCCCCGATTTTCGAAAGGGACTGCCGTAAAACGATCGTGCCACGCATCCGCGATCCCCGAACCGGTTCGAAGGGCGGTTGTCGACGGGAAGGTAAGGTTCCACAGCTCGTGCGGCGTCGGGAAACGCGGCACTTCGCCCTCAAGCCCTTTGCGCATATCGATGCCGTAAATACTCTGACCGTTGGTGGAATAGGTGAAACGAACGGCGAGTTTATTGGCGTAATTCTTGGCCTGGGCCACGCCCTCGGTTAGTTTTTCATCCCACGCTTTCGCCTCGACGACGCCCAATTTGGTGTTGCGATAAATGAGCACGTAGTCAGCCAAAAGCGCCTTGCCGCGTTGACCGAAGCCCTCCAGCCTGCCCAGGGTAATCGGATACTCCCGACGGATTCGACTGCCTTCGACCACGCCCCAACCGGCGGCGGCAAGGGCAGGATCGATGTATTCGGCACGAGTTTCGGCTTCGTTCATACGATCTGTACCGTAGGTCCGTAACGGGCCAATTTGGTATCGACGGTCAGCAGGGTTAGCGAATCGCTTATGGATTGGGCAACCAGCAAGCGATCGAATGGGTCTTTGTGATCGGAAAATAGAGGAAGATGAGATAGTTGCAGGAGATGTGCGTTTTCAATCGGCAGCCACACAAAACCATCAGCGGCGATCCGTCTACAAAATTTTGGCAAATCAATCTGGATTTTGCCTTGATTGACCTTGATAGCGATCTCCCACAGCGAAGCTCGGCTCACATACACGATGCCATCGGCGGCATTAATTTGGCTGTGTACCGTTTGGGGAATCTTGTTTCGCATCCCCTGCCACCAAAGGATGAGGTGTGTATCCAATAATAATGGCACTGTTCATCCACCCTGCGTCGGTTTCTCATCATCTTCTTTCAGGCAATCGAACAGCTCATCGATAGGATCGTCGAAATTGTCCGACATCCGGATTTCACCCTCCATCCCGCCAGGCGGCGCGATTTTATGGCGTGGCGCCGGACAAGCAGTGAGCTGTGCTACCGGATTGCCAGCGCGGGCAATGATAATCTGCTCGCCCTGCGTAACCGCCTCGATAAGATGCACAAGCTGGGTTTGGGCTTCGTTGATAGTGAATGTTAGCATAGCTTTACGTAATTAATGATTGATGACCAACAGTGGATAGTAGACAGCGATGATTTGTCTATTCCTATGAGGTAAATGCAAAGAAAATGTCCGAAAAAGCGAAGTTTATACGGAATAAATGAGCATTTTGAGGACCCAATTACAACAAACTTCGCCGTTAGGGAGTGCAAGATGACTTTGCATACAGCTCCTTTTTTGTCAATTTACAATCATCCTTGTGCTTACCGCCATTTTCTTTCCAACGTACCTGAAAAACAATAAAGATCTCGGGGGGCGATAGATGTACTGATAAACCCACCCCACGCCAGTCCGCGCCAGCATGTTCACCGCGTGGCCATGTCCATCAATTCACGAATGGCATCCTGCTCCGCCCGCGATTCGGTCTCGGCGCGGCGTCTTTGGCTAAAGCGCTAGTGCCGCGTTCCATCGTATTTCAAGTGATCAGAGCCCGAGAAACGCGCCAAGGCAAGGCACAGCCTGCAGGGAATAGCGAGCTATTTCCAAGGGCTGTAACGCCGCCTTGGTGTGTTTATAGGGCTCCCTTCGGGCGAGGCAAAA
>JABDQX010000011.1 GCA_013042035.1 Gammaproteobacteria bacterium | reverse complement strand
ATTTTTGACTCTCTCGCAACGCAGCGGGCCACAATTCGGGGGCCGCCGCAGTAGACTGGGGATTTTTCAGACACGCTCTAAGGTTTACATTACTAAGAGTGCAAAAATTAAAGCGAGATATTTTTATTTTATTACAGTCAGATACAGCGCTGACTTTCTCGCTTTGGTTTTTGCGTGGTTAATATTATTCAACCATAATGGCGCACACCTATTCTACCCTACAATGCTGCGGTATCCCGCTACTTTCATTATCCATGCGCCCCTTGGTACCATCGGTTTTTCCGAGCCGATTTTTACGGCTTCTTCTGTCTGCAAAGACATCTTTCGATTCCCAATCCGGCTCTGATACGACCAATCCGATACCTCCAAAAGGATAACGCCGATGGAATACAAAAACATTACCCTGCCTGCTACGGGGAAAAAAATAACCGTCGAAAACAACAAGCTCAATGTCCCGGATAACCCGATTCTCGGATTCGTGGAGGGCGATGGCATTGGCCCGGATATCATGAACGCCTGTTTGCGCGTCTGGGATGCCGCAGTTGCCGGCGCATACGCGGGAAGCCGGAAGATCCACTGGATGGAGCTTTACATGGGTGAAAAGGCCGCCGGAAAATATAACGGGGATTACTTCCCGGACGAAACCCTCGCGGCATTGAGGGATATCCTGGTCGGCATCAAAGGTCCCTTGACGACACCCATCGGGGGCGGATTCCGCTCCCTCAATGTCTCACTGCGTCAGGTGCTCGATCTTTATGCCTGCGTGCGTCCGGTCCGCTACTACACGGGCGTGCCCTCGCCACTGCGCCATCCCGAGAATGTCGATGTCGTGATTTTTCGCGAAAATACCGAAGACGTCTATGCGGGTATCGAGTATGAATCCGGATCGGAGGAGATGCGCAAGGTCGAAGCCTTTCTCAAGCAGGAGATGGGCGCGAAATTCTTCGATGACGCCGGCATTGGCGTAAAGCCCATCAGTCCATTGGGTTCCAAGCGCCTGGTCCGTAAGGCGATCCAGTATGCCATCGCCAATGATCGGGCGAGTGTTACCCTCGTCCACAAAGGCAACATCATGAAGTTTACCGAGGGTGCCTTCCGAAACTGGGGTTACGAACTGGCGCGCGAGGAATTTCCCGACCGGACCATCACCGAAGACGAACTGTGGGACAAATACGATGGCAAGCGACCCGAGGGGAAGGTCATCATCAAGGATCGCATCGCCGATGTCATGTTCCAGCATATGCTACTGCGTCCCGAAGAATTCGATGTGCTCGCGACCCCCAATCTGAATGGCGATTATCTATCCGACGCCATTGCCGCCGAAGTAGGTGGCATCGGCATCGCGCCTGGCGCCAACATGGCCGACCATGTGGCGGTCTTCGAGGCGACCCACGGAACCGCGCCCAAGTACGCCAATCAGGACAAGGTCAATCCGGGCTCGCTTCTGTTCAGTGGCGTCATGATGCTCGAATACATCGGCTGGCGGGAAGCGGCGGATCTCATCACCAATGCCTACCAACGGGTCGTCGAATCGGGCATCGTGACCTATGACTTCGCCCGTCAGAGGGAAGGGGCGACCGAGGTCTCCACCAGCGGATTCGCCGATGCGCTGATCGAGGTGATCTCGGGTTGAAAGTAAGGGCCTGTTTGGTTGAAGCGAAGAAGCGGGGAATCGAGGCCATTTTTTTGCAAACCAAACAGGCTCTCAATCTTCTTTGTCGGGAGCTTGAATGCAGCTTCGCGATTGCACACGTAAAAGTGTACACTCCGTTCCATGAAGAGAAAAGAATTCGAGAACGGACTGAAAAAGCTGGGTTGGTGGTTTGTTAGGCATGGAGGAAGTCATGATGTCTGGACCAACGGAAACCTCCAGGAACCAATACCCAGACACAATGAAGTCAATGAGAAACTTGCTCGATCCATACTGCGCAAAGCGAAGAAAGGAGGATCAACATGAGATTTTCAGGGACAGTTTACAAAGATGGCAAATTCTGGCTGGCCGAAATACCGATACTTGATTTGATGACCCAAGGCCGCACCAGGAAAGAGGCCTTTGAGATGATCGCTGATATGCTGGAAACCATGGTTAACCAAGATGGTTTCAGTGTTGAGGTTTACAAAGACAGGAATAATACATTTGAAGTCGGTTCTTCGGAATCAAAACATTTGGTCAGTTTACTGATTCAACGTAAACGAGAGCTTAGTGGACTTTCTCTTGCTCAGGTCGCCAGCCGGCTTGGGATGTCTTCGCGCAACAGC
Source organism: Gammaproteobacteria bacterium (assembly GCA_013042035.1). Classification (GTDB taxonomy): domain Bacteria; phylum Pseudomonadota; class Gammaproteobacteria; order HK1; family HK1; genus JABDQX01. The sequence continues at coordinate 3,101 of JABDQX010000011.1, read as the reverse complement.
TATGCTCGGTATGAGCAGGGAAAGTCAGTACCTACCATGGGAAAACTGAACGAACTGTTGCATGCGGTATCTCCAAACACAGACATTGTCATCGGGGAGAGTTTGATTAGTAGGGTGGAATAAGGCACTTCAGCACCGCAATTCCAAGCGAATCCAAAGAGGACCAATATGGCCATAAAGGCAACACAGCGCGACAAAAGACTCCATGCAACCTGGCCACTTCCCGTGCCGGAGATGCAAGGATAGAACTTGCAAGCGGCACGCTACAGGCGAATGAATTCCACATTATGGAGACCCATATGAAAGCCCGAGTCAGTGAAGAAGGCATCACTATTCCCAAGGAATATCTCGCGGAAGCGGATCTTGTGGATATTCGCCTGAAGCATGATTGCGTTATCGTCACGCCCATTGTCACCGATCCAATCAGGCAGTCAGGAACCGCCCCGGTTGACACTTACCACCAAACTACCGGGCACGGGAATGACCAACCTTCATTCTCCCGGCGCTGGCGCGGCAAGCTGGTTCCCCAGGCTACAAATACGTCGTTGGATGAGAATCCATTTAGCCCGGAGGCATTGGAGGCCGATCCCCGTCTGGCGTATCTGGTGGAGCGGTATCGGTTATGAAAGTCTTCATCGATTGTGATGTGTTGCTTGATGTAGGCCTGGATCGCGCGCCCTTTGCCGAGGCATCCGGCGTGTTGCTCGATTATCTGGAGGAGAACCCACTGTCGGGTTGTATTGCCTGGCATTCTCTGAGCAACATTTACTACATCGCCACCAAGACCAAAGGCAGCGCGCGGGCGCGGGATTTTATTGCCGATTTGTGCGGTTTTCTCTATATCGCGCCTACCAGCAACCAAGATGTGCTCAAGGCGATCCAATTGCCGATGCCGGATTTTGAAGACGCTCTACAATGCGCGGCGGCTCTTGCTTGCGGGGCCGAACGGATTGTGACCCGGAACGTGGATGATTATGCGAATGCCCCGATACTGGTTTCCACACCGAAGGAATACATCGGGCGTTTGTAGGGTGGAATCAGGCGCTCCGCGCCGCAATTCCACGCGAATCCAAAGAGAGCCAACACTGCGTACACAAGCTCGAAGTCTTCGGCTTCGCTGCAACGGATGACATTACCTCCACGCGGCGGGTTTCATGGAAACACACATTTTTGGAGCTAACCCAATGAATACCAATGCACAGCAATTGCTTGATCATTTCGAGCGGCTTCCATTTCCTGATCGACAGGAAGTAGCACGGGAAATCCTGCGTCACACGGTCGATTGCCATGTTCCACCTTCCCTGAATAACAAATGGGCCGATGATGCATTGCCCAATCCAGGCGATGAGCTGTTCCGTAAACTCGATCGGGCGGAAGGGATGTCCAATGATCAGTGGCAACAATTCGTTTATGAGACTGAAGGCAGTATTTCCGACCCCACATTCCGTAGGCATCCGCAAGGAGCGTTCGAGCAACGGGACGAGGTCTTCCCGTGAAATATCTCCTTGATACGAACGTTTGTATCGCCTATTTGCGAGGGAAGAACAGTAGAAATATCGCCGCTCGCATCACTGCCGCCGGTCCTGGAAAGATCGCATTGTGTTCGGTGGTAAAAGCCGAGCTTTTGTACGGGGCCGAACACAGCGCGAACCCCGCCATGAACCACGCCAGATTCCAACGGTTCTTTGAACCCATTCCATCATTTCCATTCGATGATTTTGCCGCAAGCGCCTACGGAAGAATTCGGGCACAACTCCAAACCAGGGGAACTCCCATCGGTCCGAACGACCGGATGATCGCGGCAATCGGACTATCCAGAGGATTGATACTCGTTACCCACAACACATCCGAGTTTGGACGAATCCCCGAACTGCGGATCGAGGATTGGCAAATAGAATCGTAGGGTCGAATAAGGCGCTCCGCGTCGCAATTCCACGCAAACCCAAAAAGAACCAACATGGCCAAACAGCAACCCAAGGAGTTCGTGGAAGTCGGCTACGAACCCGCGCCCGGCATGCGGCTGCGCGCCATCTGTCGCGGACACACCGGCACCATCGGACGCATCGCCTGGTCCCCTGCGGGCGGTTCATTGCTTCGCCTTCCGATGACAATCGGGGTTTCAACAAGGCTTATTGAAATTTTGTAATCGCCTACCATGCATTAATTTTATGTAAGTGACGCTGTTTGGTTACCATCCATGGCCCTGGGTCCCGGCTTCCATGCCGACAGGGTTCTCGACGGACGGGAGTCGGCAGAACCGGAATCGGATCTGACGCCAGAACTTGTCAGCCGCCTGAAAACCCGGATTGCGCGCAGTAGTAGAGTCGCGTAATCCACTGTGGAGACAGTTATGCAAAAACAAGACAAACAGGCGCTTGCCCAGGCGGGCTACGAGAAGGCCATGCGCTATGAGATGGAGTATGGCGCCTGCCCCCAATGTGTGCTTATGGCCATACAAGAGACCATTGGGGGCGTGGATGACAGCACCATCAAGGCCAGCCACGGGCTCGCCGGCGGTGGTGGCCTGACCGGGAAGGGAACATGCGGCGCCCTGATCGGCGGGCTGATGGCGTTGAGTGCCAAGCGGGGCCGGGACCGGGATAAGTTGGATAAAGGCCGTTTTATTTCCAACTTCAAACAGTGCCGTGAACTGGCGGAGAAATTCGAACGTGAATTCGGCGGGGTGACCTGCGAGGCGCTACAAGAGGCATTTACCGGACGCACTTACGATATATGGAATGAAGAGGAATACAAGGACTTCAAGGCGGCCCGGGGAGAGCGGTGCGCCAATGCCACCGGAACGGTGGCAAAGTGGCTGATTGAGATGTCGTGAACACCGGGACGTGGAAGGCACAAGGATGAAAAAATGAACCGACAGGGGAAGGGGCAAACAAGGTCTCCACCCTCCCTCACCACCTATCACTTTTTGTTTCGGGCGCAAATTAAGAGGGCAGGCACGAGGATCTGCCCCCCATACGCGCCAACTTAATCACCGTTTACATTTTCCCACTCTGTGATCTCTGTGTCCTCTGTGGTAGAAAAATTCTGTACATATTAGCGCTTCGCGCCAAGGCCGAAAGGGGCTGGGCTTTGATTCGCGC
>JABDQX010000255.1 GCA_013042035.1 Gammaproteobacteria bacterium | reverse complement strand
GGGTATAGGCGATCTGACACGCAATCATGTTGGTTTCGTCGCTATTGGTCACGGCGAGGATCATATCCGCTTCATCGGCACCCGCCCGCGCCAGCACATCAGGATGGGCGGCATGGCCCAGAACGGTGCGCAGATCCAAGCGATCTTGCAGTTCCCGGAGCAGAGCCGGGCATTGGTCGACAATGGTGATGTCGTTGGCTTCGCTGACCAGATTTTCCGCCACGGAGCTCCCTACCCGACCGGCGCCAAGGATGATGATTTTCATTCTGATAAAGTCTATTCCGATTACGAAAAAATTGCACACTACGGTGGTATCGATGTCCCAAACACAGAAGAAAAACGCACTCGCGGATGAGACCAGCCCCTATCTTTTACAACATGCAAACAATCCTGTGGCGTGGTATCCCTGGGGTCAAATCGCTCTGGAAAGGGCCCGGCGGGAAGACAAACCTATCTTGCTATCGATCGGTTATTCCGCCTGCCACTGGTGTCACGTGATGGCCCATGAGTCTTTCGAGGACGAGCACACGGCGAAATTGATGAACCGGTACTTCATCAACATCAAGGTGGATCGGGAGGAGCGCCCCGATCTCGATAGAATCTATCAATTGGCCCATCAATTCCTTACCCGGCGGCCCGGTGGCTGGCCATTGACCCTATTTCTCGCGCCCGATGATCATACGCCATTTTTCGGCGGCACTTACTTCCCTGACCGACCGAGACACGGTATGCCTGCCTTTTCGGAGATCCTGATGGGCGTTGCCGAGGCCTATCGGGAGCGGCGCGATGATATCAGGGCGCAGAATCAATCGGTCCGAGAGGCGTTGCAAACACTGGGGCAAGATGCCTCCGGCCAGGGGCCGATAACACAGGCGCCGATTACCTCGGCGCCACTCGACGCCGCACGTATCCAACTGTGGCAGGAACTCGATCAGCAAAATGGCGGTTTTGGACAGGCACCGAAGTTTCCGCACCCCACGAGCCTCGATTACCTGTTGCGCCAGTACAGCGCACTGACGGCAACCGATGCCCCCGATGCCCCCGATGATGAGGATGCCGCCAATCCGACTGCCGACAAAAAAAATGTGCTGATGATGGCCGGTTTTACCCTGCACCAAATGGCCAATGGCGGCATTTGCGACCAAATTGGCGGTGGTTTCTACCGCTACTCGGTGGATGAACGCTGGCGGATCCCGCACTTCGAAAAGATGCTCTACGACAACGGATTATTACTGAGTCTCTACACCGACATCTGGCAGATTACCGAAAATCCGCTATTTCAGCGGATAGTCTTCGACACCGGAGATTGGGTCATACGCGAGATGCAATCACCGGAAGGCGGCTATTACTCGGCCCTGGATGCCGACAGTGCCGGAGAAGAAGGCAAACTCGAAGAAGGGAAATTCTACATCTGGTCCAAAGAGGAAATGCGGGAGCTGCTGACGGCGGCGGAACACTGTGTCGCCAGGCTGCGTTTCGGTCTTGATTCGCCCCCTAACATGGAAGGCAAATGGCACCTGCACATTGCCGCCGATGCCGAGCGCTTGGCCCGTGAATGTGATACGGATGGGGAGAGCCTGGGTCGATTACTGGCATCCATCCGCCAAAAACTTTTTATGGCGCGCGAGAGACGGGCTCGTCCGCACCGGGATGAAAAAATCCTAACAGCCTGGAATGCTCTGATGATCAAGGGCATGGCCACCGCGGGCCGGACGCTCAAAGAGACGCGATTTACCCAATCCGCGGAGAAGGCCCTGGCCTTTGTTCGCCAGGGTCTGTGGCGCGACGGTCGCCTGTTGGCCACCTATAAGGACGGGCGAGCCCACCTTTCGGCCTATCTGGACGATTACGTCTTCATGATCGACGCCATCCTGGAATTGCTCCAGGACCGGTGGCGAAACGACGATCTGGATTTTGCGCGGGAACTGGCCGAGGTGGTGCTGGCCGAATTCGAGGATCGCGAAAATGGCGGTTTCTACTTTACCGCGAACGACCATGAACCGTTGATTCACCGGCCAAAGCCCATGGCGGACGAGGCACTGCCGGCGGGGAATGGGATTGCCGCGCGGGTATTCAATCGACTGGGACACCTGCTTGGCGAGGCGCGTTACCTGATGGCGGCGGAGCGTACCCTTCGGGCCAGTTGGTCGGCGCTTAACCGATTTCCCCAGGCACACACGACACTGCTATCCGGCGTTCAGGAATACCTCCTACCACCTCAAGTCATCGTGCTGCGCGGTGCCGGTAAGCCTTTGCGTCAATGGCAGGAACGCTGCCAACGACATTACGTGCCGGGGCGCCTTGTCTTCGCCATTCCGGTGGATATCGACACGCTACCGGTAACCTTGAACGCGCGTGCCCCCCACGGCGATATCGTGGCATACCTGTGCGAGGGCCACCAGTGCCGCGAGCCGATAACCGATTTCCATGCGCTCGATAAGGTGCTCGAGGAGATGGAAGGATAGAGGTGGATCTATAACATATTGATTCTATGACGACACTACCTTCCATCAAGGTCTCTTTTGGTCCGTAACTAATTAACGAAGGTAGCCCCCCAGCTTTGCCGGGGAGACAGAAAAGGTTTGACAAATCCGGGATTCCGTCAGGGAAACTCACGAATCGTGAGCCGCCAAGCACACGACATAGGAGAATCCCGATGGATAAGTTCCAAAACCTAACCCGGCACAGCCGATTAGCAAAA
>JABDQX010000254.1 GCA_013042035.1 Gammaproteobacteria bacterium | reverse complement strand
CTTCGAAGCGTGGCGGAATATTTAGCACCCAGGGATTGTCGATCGCTTGAGCAATGACTTCCACGGGGTGCCATCCTATCTCCTTAACGGGGTTGCGTGTAACGGATCCGCCAAGGGCTTTACTGATCAATTGCCCACCAAGACAGTGCCCGAGTACGGGTATTTTCTTCTTCGCAGCGGTTTGGATAAGCGTTATTTCTTCCTCGATCCACGGCAGAGGATCATTGGCGCTCATGGGTCCGCCCATGAAAACCAATGCTGATGTATTATTCAGGAGCCTGGGGATTTCTTCACCCTGATCGACGCGGATGAGCCGGTAGGGAATACCTTTTCGATCAAGAACCTCACCTAGATAACCGGGACCTTCACAGGCGATGTGCCGAAACACAAGGATGGGTTTTGATAATTGATAATTCATAATGGATAAAGGTGCTATTAAAAACGATATCTTGTGCCTGGAAGATATCTATGATCAATGATTACAGTGTGCAAGATCCCACCATAAGGTCATTATGCTCAGTTCGATACTCACGGTATGCGTAGGTAACATTTGTCGCAGCCCAATGGCGGAAGGGTTGTTGAAATCCCGTATTACGGCGTCGAACCGGGATATCCATATAGCCTCGGCAGGCCTTATGGCGGTAGTTGGATATCCTGCCGATCCCCTGGCCGTGGAACTGATGCGAGATCGCGGTATTGATATTACCGATCACCGTGCGCGTCAGCTAACCCTGGAAGTTATGCGTGGTTTTGATGTGGTGTTGGTAATGGAACGCCAGCATCAACAAACGATCGAAAGATTGATGCCCGTGGCACGGGGGCGAGTGTTTACTCTGGGGCGTTGGGATAATATCGAGATCGCCGATCCGGTAGGGCAACCACGAGAATATTTCGAACAGACGCTTGCCCTGATCGACCAAAGTGTCGATTCCTGGATGAGTTATTTTCGTAAACTCAGTCCATGAAAGGGTTATACTGCCTTGGTGTATCGACGCTCTGATCGGTTCGCTTCGTTACTGCCTGCTCCTGACGTGTGGACGGTATGTGTGGCGTTTGCGAGCGTTGGCGTTTTGCTATGTCCTGTCGATCTTCTTCCTGGAAATTCCTCATGAAAACGCTGGCAAAAAACGCAAAGTAAATCACGTTCGCGGGTATCATCAGATTGTAATCGACGAATTCATGCAGCAGCAGCAGGCCTAACCCGATACCCGCACCTATTTGAAGAAATCTGTATCGCCCCCACTCTTCCCCTTTGTACCTGATAACGAGTACCCACTGACGCACGAATAACCCACCCAGTAGGAGCATCACGACCAGAGCGATAATACCGCCCTCGAACAGCCATTCCAGGTAGTCGTTGTGGGCATGGTTGATGAACCAGCGTCCGAGTTCCAGCGGCTGAAAAGCGGGAAAAACATCAGGGAAGGTTCCTGGCCCGCTGCCAACGGGGAAAAAGGCGCTGATGCCTTCCAGGGAATGTGACCAAATAAGGGTACGGCCGTCCTCGACAGGGTCCAACGTTGCAAAACGGCTTAAAATCGGTGCCAATCCGATGACGAAGCCCAGGCCGACAACGGTCGCCACGAAGGCACCGATTCTACCATAGATACCGTATCCACCCAGGCGTCGTGTGAATAGTATCGTGAGCAGGAGAAAACCGAATATTGTAACGCCGATACCGGCTCTGGAACGCGAAAAGATGATGCCGAGTAATACGATGGCGGCCAATGCCGCAAACCACGATGCGTAATGTCCACGCATTGTGGCTAAAAACGCGACCCGGTCACGCCACCTTGAATGACCGTTTTTGCGACCGAGAGAATAAATGTACAGGCCGATTATTATAGGCAGCGTCATATCGAGCAGACCGGCAAGATGGTTGGGATTGGTGTAGGTTCCGATTGCCCGTTTTAGCGAGGGCATCCCAAGGAACAGAACGCCATCACCAGCACCGTACTGCAACAAACCAAGCAAAGCCTGCATGGCGGCCATCAGGATGATGATGGCCGATAGCCTTAACACCTGTTCCGCGGATATCTGGCGCACGGCAAGATAAATCGCAATGGGGGGAATCAAGGCCAGCCAAGCACCCCATGTCGCGGTCGGATTCAACGAAATTGGTCGCCAGCCCACGCCATCTTCGGCATGGACGAGTTCGAGTAGAGTATGATACGGGGCCTGCCCTGGCAGCATCGCCACCCATGATGCCGGTAACGGCACGAGAAAAATCAATGGTGTTATCAGAAGTAGACAAAGCGCAACCCATTCATTGGGCGTTACGCCGGCAATTCGTGTCCGATTCCCGATAAGGATCGCAATCAAAACAAGCGCGGTGAGTTGCAAAATAAGCTGCGCCAGGGGCGGTTGCCCTGAACGCACCAGTGGCGCAAACAACAGTAATATTGTCAGTGGCCATGTCAGGTAACCGAATAGTGATGTATCTTGTGGATTTGTTTGTGCGGCCCGGTTATGTTTAGTTGGTTTTGACGGTATCATTATGCTTCGAGCGCTGTTTGGGGAATTAGCATGTCGAAAACAATGGTTTTGCTCATGACTGTCGGTTTTGCCGTGAGCCTCGCTGTGCGTAGTGCCTACCCTTTCCCTTCTGATGACGAATGGGCCTGGCCATCAATACAGGGTGCGGATTCAGCACCAACCCCGGCTTTCGATCAAACACATATCCAAGCGGATAATGTTCGAACGGATGGCCGTAAGATGGTTCCCGCCATTGTCGGTGCGCCGCCTACGCCACGCACCACGGATTATCGATTGAACCCGCAGGATCTGGTCAACGTTACGGTATTTCAGGTCCCTGAACTATCGACTACCCAGAATATAGGCAATACCGGCCATATCCAGTTACCCCTGATCGGTCACATTGCGATTGGCGGGCTTACGATGAAAGAAGCGGAACAACGAATTACTGACAGACTCAGCCGCGATTATCTTCAAAATCCCAGGGTTAATGTGTTTGTGAAAGAGTATAAAGGGCTGAAGTTTACGATGCTTGGGGCGATCAGAAAACCAGGTGTATTCGATATTACGGGACCTACAACCCTGCTGCAAGGGCTTGCCATGGCCGGTGGATTCACCCATTTCGCAAAGGAAAGCAAAATCATGTTGCTCCGAACCGAAAATGCCGGATACACCCAAGCCTATATTATTGATGGCAAAAAATTACAAAGTGGTGCACTGGCGGACCCCATTCTGATAGGCGGTGATAGAATCGTGATTCCGGAATCCGAGATCCAATTTATCGTCAAGGACGTACTCGGTACGTTACGTGCGTTTATACCTTTTGTTCCGTGAGTCGATTTTTGGAAGGTGGCGAACTACCCATGCACCAGCCCATAGACCGCCAACCAATAGACGGCCAGCCCATGGACCAGATAAGGCAAAACAGGCAGTTGCAACCATCCCAATACGGTGCCACTGCACCGCAGTGGCGCGAATGGGACGACGAAGACACCATCGATCTGCGCGAATATTGGCAAATGCTGGTTCGGCGACGGTTGACTGTGCTTAGTATACTGGTACTGGCTTTCGTGGGGGGACTACTGGTTACGTTTCTGACGACACCTATTTTTCGTGCCACGTTGTTACTCCAGATCGA
>JABDQX010000251.1 GCA_013042035.1 Gammaproteobacteria bacterium | reverse complement strand
CCCTTGATGTCGAAGATGTGCTTGATGGTCTCCAGATAGGTAATGGCGTAATCGGGCCTGCATCTATCCAACTCGTCGACAAGAAATAAGACCCAGGGTTTCGAAGAAGACACGAATTCGCCAATGGCCTCCTTCAGCGATTGCATTGCGCGCTTTCTGCCTTCATAAATGCTGAAGGTATCCTGGATATGCTGCTCGGACCCGGTTCGTTCGGCCTCCTTGCTCTTCACCCTGTTGGCAGTCTCGGCAGGATCGATGCCGGTGAGTTTCTTAACAACCTGATTCCCTGCAGCCGCAGCGAACCATCCAAGTTTTTTTGCTTTATCTCGGAGTTTCTTCGCGGATTTCTCGTCTTTCTTTTGAATGGTTTCCGCCAACGCGGAAATGATGGCAAACAGCGGATCGCCGTAGTAATCACTCTCCCATGCGTTCAGTGAAATCACCAGTGGCTTTCCTTCCTCTTCCGCCGCCTCTTCCAATGACGACTTCCACATCCGAAGGAAAGTTGTTTTTCCGGAACCGAACTTCGATGTCAATGCAATAACCAGACTGCCATCGACGAAACCCTGTTCCGTTTCAATAAACTTTTCGAGTCGCCGGGCGAAATCCTGTAGCTCAAGTAGATCTTCTTGAAAGGTCGATATGTTTATCATCTAGTAGGCCATTTCAGCTAATTTTATGGGTTGTCATTTCGAGCGAAGTTCTGAAAGTTGAGGTGGCGCCGTCCGGTTCAGGCAGCTCGTCTGCCCAATGGTATTCCGTCCGCCTTGCGTTTTGCGAAGGCCCATCGTTGCATCGCTATCTGAAGTGACATGGCTTGGGTATTTCCGAACGCCACCGCGCGGAAAAGATCGTCATCGAGAGCCTTCTCCGCTGTTAGAATGCTGCGGGCTCTCCAGGGCGAACTACATTGATGGGAGTAAAATTCAGCTCGGAAGCCGTAGGACGGTGATAGGGTTCGACGCGGTTCGTATGAGCTGTGTAATGAGTCTCGCGATAAAATCGAGTAGTTGCTCTTTCGTCAAGCCGTCTCTTTCAACCGACCGGAGACGAGTTTGTGCAGTGCGCCTGAAATGTAGGTTTGAATCGGTATTCCCTCGTGGGCCGCCTGTATTTCCAATTGCTCGATGTCGTAGGAGGAGATACGGATGTTGATTTCACTATCCTCCCGGAAGGCATCGCGCGCCGACGCTTCCAGCTCCCGTTTCTCGGCCTCAAAATCTTCGATGCGTTGGAATTCCCCACGTTCGAAATCCCGGAGGATCTGTAATTCCTCCCGGTCGAACCGCATCTCGTTCTTCTTCATGACAAATACTCCCGTGTGGCCTTGCGGCTGGGGATAATAGTTTTCAGAAACCGGACGCCTTTGCGTTTTACATACGGAATCAGCCAGACATACCCATCGACATCAAGGACAATGATGTTCTGCCTCGGATAACGATTCCGATTAGGATGCCGGATGACATCCAGCACATCTCCCTTCCGAATGTGGGCAAGAACCTCTTCGAAAGATGCTTTGCGGATGCGTCCAAGCGTTTCGTTTTTCCCATTGCTCCAGTCGAACTCGCTCATGACGCGAGCGTAGTGGAATGTTAACCGCTTGTCATCATCGCTGCATCGCTCGCGCTCTGGGGGCTCGCTTCGCTCGACCCCAGCCACCCAGCCACCCAGCCGGTACTTTGGACGATCTCCCCGAGTTTTCTTTCCCGCCATTTGGTCTTTCCGGAAGTGGTGTCCTCCACGAACGCCATACCGGATAGGTTGTTGGCGTTGCAGTATTCGAGGATACCGTGTTTCTGGTTGGCAGTGTCCTGGGCATCGGTGGATACCCGTAGATAGGCGATGTTGGTCATGGGGCTTTCAGGACAAGGGCTGTACCGGATTTAGCAACGGGGATCGCTTCGAGGAGTTCGGGAACAAGGGGCAGGAGATCCTGAATTCGGTTTAATCTTCCAGACAACACGATAACGGCAATATCGAAGTTGGCCACATGTTGTTGATAAACGAGATTGCGGTCCGTGGTAATCAGGACATCGAAGCCGGTTTGCGCCCGACGAAGTAGATCACCATTTTGAAGGCCAGACCAACCCGCTTTACGGACAGTTTGTATGTTGTGTTCTGTAATGTATTTGGCCAGTTTCCAACTTACACACTCATCCAGCAGTAAGTTACGTGGCGGCAAAGACTCTCTCCTTCGCCTCTTCCAGAAGTTCGATTACCTGCTCTCGCGACACGCCCGGAAATCCATCAAAGAAATCCCTTATGTCATCATCGCTGCCCATGTGGTCAACAAAAGTTTGTATGGGTACGCGGGTGCCTTTGAAGACAGGCGCACCGCTCATCACTTCCGGATCGATGTTGATA
>JABDQX010000248.1 GCA_013042035.1 Gammaproteobacteria bacterium | reverse complement strand
CCAATCGCATGTCCGGTAACCTTCCCTCTATTATGAGGGTACTCACAAAAGATATCGTCTTATGGAGTACCCGGAGCCACGGTTGCCGCAGGTTAATGAGAAGTTACTCGGAAAAACAAAGATCCTGGAAAATCCGGTGCGCGAATCAAGGCCAAGCCCCTGTCGGCCTTGGCGCGAAGCGCTAACATGTTCTCAGTTGGTTATATTAACTACGCAAAAACCAAAGCGAGATGGCTGGCACTGTATCTGACCGTAATACCAGCAGATCTCGCTTTAGTTTTCGCGGTCTTAGTAATCCTGAAGGAATCTTGCTAAAAATGGTGTCAGTGGAAAATCAAGGGATTACGGGAAAAAGTGACACATCGGTAGATAAAACCCATTTGGTTTGCATCCGGGATCTGCATTTCTCCCGAGGTAGCCACAAGATCTTCGATGGTGTCGATATCCTGATTCCACGGGGAAAGATTACCGCCATCATGGGGCCAAGCGGCACCGGCAAAACCACGCTCCTACAACTCATCGGCGGGCAGTTGCGGCCGGACAGCGGAACCATTACCGTGGATGGGGTCGATGTGCATCGGCTATCCCGCCGGGCGCTTTTTGCCCTGCGCAAGCGAATGGGGATGCTGTTTCAAGGCGGCGCGCTCTTTACGGATCTCAGCGTATTCGATAACGTGGCTTTTCCCCTGCGCGAGCACACCCGGCTACCCGAGGTCATGATTCGGAATCTGGTTCTCATGAAGCTGCAGGCCGTGGGTCTGCGGGGCGCGCGAGACAGGATGCCGAAGGAGTTGTCCGGGGGAATGGCGCGGCGCGTTGCCCTGGCGCGGGCCATGGTGCTCGATCCCATGATGCTCCTGTACGATGAGCCTTTTACCGGCCAGGATCCAATCACCATGGGGGTATTGGTTCAACTGATTCGCCGTTTGAATGATGCGCTAAATCTGACGAGCATCGTGGTCTCCCATGACGTGGCGGAGACCTCGGCCATTGCCGATTATCTCTACGTGCTCTCGGAAGGCAAGGTGGTGGGTGCCGGTACGCCGGATGAACTCGGTAGAACCGGCTCCGAATGGGTAACCCAATTCATGCAAGGCCTACCGGATGGGCCAGTACCATTTCATTATCCGGCGAGGGATTATGCCGAGGACCTTCTTGCCTCGGAATAGAAGTTCCCGTACCTGGGAGAACGGAGAAAATCATGGGTCAGAAGCAAACCAGTGGTTATTGTGCGCACTGTCAGAAAAATGTCATGGCGACCGGAACGACGCCAAGCCATCTGTTGCATCTGATTCTCAGCCTGCTTACAGCCGGTTTATGGATTCCTATTTGGATTCTTGTCTCGATTGGGAAAATCGGCGGTTATCGTTGTACACAATGTGGTAATCGCGTCTAATCACCCCGCGTAGCGGCGTGATACGATTTTGCGAAGCAAAATTATGCTTGGACCCTTACAATCTCTCGGTCGACAAGGCCTTTCATTCTTCCAACGCCTGGGCAGGGGACACCTTTTCCTGCTCTATGTGGTGGCGGGCATCCCGGCGCTTGTTCTGCGACCGCGGCTGGTGATAGCCCAGATCTGGTCGGTGGGCGTTCTGTCCCTGCTGATTATTCTGGTTTCCGGCACCTTTGTCGGAATGGTCCTCGGCCTTCAGGGATACCATACCCTGGTGGATTTCGGCGCCGAGGAGTCCCTGGGTGTATTGGTCGCGCTTTCCCTGGTGCGTGAACTGGGGCCAGTCGTTTCCGCCTTGCTTTTTGCCGGTCGAGCCGGTTCTGCATTGACAGCAGAGATTGGTTTGATGAAGGCCACGGAACAACTGGACGGTATGGCAATGATGGCCGTGGATCCGTTGCGGCGCGTGGTGGCTCCGCGCTTTTTGGCGGGCATACTTTCCCTGCCCTTGCTGGCGGCCATCTTCAGCGCTGTTGGCGTCGTCGGCGGCTATTTCGTCGGCGTTTCACTATTGGGCGTGGATGATGGCGCCTTCTGGTCTCAAATGCAGGATAAGGTCGATCTTCTGGACGATATTGCCAATGGCATCATCAAAAGTGTCGTATTTGGGATTGTTGTCACCTGGATTGCGGTCTTCGAGGGTTTCGATGCGGTACCCACCTCGGAAGGCGTGGGCAGAGCGACAACCCGAACCGTGGTACATTCTTCGCTCGCGGTACTGGGGCTTGATTTCCTTTTGACCGCGTTGATGTTTACCGGATGATTTTGCTTCGCAAAATCATATTGGCTATTTTTTAGACAGGCTCTAAGCGAAATAATAAGGGGAAGCGACAATCATATGCCTGCTCCGCGAAGCGGGGCCATATGATTTCGCGCAGCGAAATCATGCACACAAAAACAGTCGAAATCGGTGTCGGAATATTCGTCGCCATCGGGTTTGCGGCGTTGTTCATGCTTGCCATGCAGGTCAGTAACCTTAGCACCTTCATTAACGCGGACGGTTACGAGATAAAGGCAAACTTTCAGAACATCGGCGGACTGAAGGTTCGCGCGCCGGTTACCATGGCAGGGGTTCGCATCGGTCAGGTCAAACAAATCGATTTCGATAGCGATATCTATGAAGCAGTGGTAACCCTCTCGATTTTTGCAAAGTTCGATCGCATTCCACTGGATACCTCGGCCAGTATCCTCACCGCGGGTCTTCTTGGGGAACAATATATCGGTTTCGACGCCGGTGGAGAAGAAGAGTATCTAAGAGAAGGGGATCAAATCATGCTGACACAGTCAGCCGTTGTACTGGAACAGTTAATCGGTCAGTTTATGTTCGGCCAGGGATCGGGAGATAAGAAAGAATGATGGGTTTCATGCGCTCTCACTGGATTGTGGTCACAGGATTGTTTTTCATCGGATTATTTTCCATTGCCCGGCAATCTTTCGCGGAGCCGGTTACAGCGGGAATCAAGGCAACACCCGAACAGGGGCTGGAAATGGTGCGTGAGACTTCCACGCTTCTTTTCAGAACCATTGAAGAAGAAGGATTGAATACGAATCCGGATAAAAATCGGCTATATGAACTTGTGGACGAACTTATCTTCAGCAAGTTCGATTTTGCCCGTATATCCAGCCGGGTCCTTGGCAAGAACTGGCGAGTGGCCACGCCCGAGCAAAAAAAGCAATTTATCGAGCAATTCAAAAGCTATCTGTTGTATACCTATGCAACGACTCTAAGCGAGTACCGTGGGCAGGAGATCGATTATCTTCCCGTACGATCCAAGCAGCAGGCTCGCGCCATCAAGGTGCAAACACGCATCCGGCTGACTGAAGCGGCTCCCATCAATGTCGACTATGTATTGTTTCTATCCCGGGATGGTTCGTGGAAGGTCATCGACATGTTGGTGGAGGGGATCAGTTTAGTCGTTACCCACCGCTCTTCCTTCCAAATGGAGATCCGGCAAAAAGGGCTCTTGGGACTCATTGCGGAGCTCAAACGGCACAATCAAGAAAACGCGGAATTACTGAACGCTGCCGGTTCATCCGCCGATGCACCATCGCAACAGGAAGTAAATAGTGCATCGGGCGATATGGACGGGATTATTCAAACTGTCTCCCAGAATCCTGTTCAAGACAAGGGATCGATAAATTATGATCAAAATGAGCAACACCTGCCGGAAGGGGATTGAAAGCTCATGGATCTTACCGGAATCGCCTGGATGTCCTTTGTCGAACGACTGCTTGAAAGCCCACTCCACGGGATCTCCCGATAATGGCCCTCCGGATAATGACTAATCTTCCGCCTACCGAACTTCATGTGATGGAAAAAGGCACCTATGCCCTCGCCGGGGAATTGACGTTTTCATCGGTTCCGGATTTGTGGCGAAAAAACAGGCACTTCTTTACGAACCTTGCGCCTTCTGACGGAAAAATTGTCATAGATCTGGATAAGGTGGCCCGTACCGATAGTGCCGGACTTGTGCTGATGCTCGAATGGCTACGTCAGGCGAACAGTCGGGACATCATCTTGCGGTTCCAAAATATTCCGAAACAAATGCTTTGCCTGGCGAACATGGCCGAAGTGGATTTTCTTTTTGATGGTGGCAATTCAGATGGATAAACTTATTATTTCCGGTGGCATTCGGCTCAATGGCGAGATTCGAATTTCCGGTGCTAAAAACGCGGCGCTACCTATTCTTGCCGCAACATTATTAAGCGATAGCCCGGTTATCATCGGCAATATTCCTCATCTTAACGACATCACCACGACCATGGAGCTGCTGGGCCGCATGGGTGTCGATCTTGTCGTGGATGAACGCATGAATATTCAAGTGGATTCCTCCACGATTCGTGAATTCTTTGCCCCATACGAACTGGTCAGAACCATGCGGGCCTCGATCCTCGTTCTCGGGCCTTTACTAACACGCTTTGGTCAGGCGGTGGTCTCTTTGCCGGGCGGCTGCGCTATCGGTTCACGGCCCGTCAATCTCCATATTGAGGGATTGCGAAAAATGGGCGCCGACATTCGAGTCGAGGGTGGATTTATTCGGGCGCGGGCGCCACGATTAAAGGGCATTCATTTGGTGATGGACCTGGTAACGGTCACCGGAACGGAAAATATCATGATGGCGGCGACTCTCGCCAAAGGCACCACGATAATAGAAAACGCGGCGCGCGAACCCGAGGTTGTGGATCTCGCTAATTGTTTGTCCACCATGGGCGCGCATATCGAAGGCGCGGGGACAAGTACCATACGCGTGGAAGGTGTTGAATCTCTTTCCGGCACTCGATATGAGGTACTGCCGGATAGAATCGAAACGGGTACCTATCTCGTGGCTACCGCTATCACGGGCGGGCGAATCAAGGTAAAAAATACGCGTCCGGCCATGCTGGAGGCTGTCATCGAAAAGCTCTCGGAAGCAGGGGCCACCATAGAAACCGGTAAGGATTGGATCTCTTTGGATATGCATGGTGAACGCCCAAGGGCCGTGATGGTTCGCACGGCGCCCTTTCCCGCGTTCCCAACGGATATGCAGGCACAATTCACCGCTTTGAACGTAATGTCCACGGGTATCGGAATGATTTCGGAGACCGTATTCGAGAATCGTTTCATGCACATCCACGAACTTCAACGCATGGGCGCCGATATTCGCCTGGAAGGCAACACAGCCATCACTCGCGGTGTCGATCACCTTACCGCCGCGCCGGTAATGGCAACCGATCTGCGAGCCTCGGCCAGCCTTGTGCTGGCCGGATTAGTGGCCGAGGGAAATACGGTTGTGGATCGGATCTACCACATCGATCGAGGTTACGAGTGTATCGAGGAAAAGCTTGCCCAGTTGGGTGCAACGATCCGGCGGATACCCGGATAGATTCAGCCAGCCAAACAGGCTCTTACTCTCGGTTCTTTTCCTTCAACACCAGTGGCGAAAAACCGCTCCTTTGCAGCTTCGCTCGCATTCTATGTACCGCGCCAAGATCTTGATACGGTCCAAGCCGAACCCGATACCAGGTATCGTCGCTATCGGTCGGCACGGTTTGGATCTCCACATCGAACCCGTTGAGAACCAATCCCGCCTTGAGCTGATCGGCATCCCCAAGATAGCGAAATGACCCCACCTGAAGGATATAACTGCCTGCCGTGGCGACGGACGTGGATGCCCCTGCTTTCTTTGGCGCCTGCTCTTGTGAGCGCAGCTCATGTTCCGGCACCCGGATTTCACGCTCGGGAAGTATCGTATAAAACTCGAACTTAGGTTTGGTTTTTTTCTGATCGGCTTCGGTTAGTTCAGCGGACTCGGTGGATTCGGCCAACTCGGACGGTGGCCGTGGCTTTTCTTGTGAGTCGGCCGATTGCGTACTTTGTGCCTTTGGCGGCACACCGGCTCGTTGTTCGGAATCGCGGACAGAATACTGACCGCTCAGGTAAGTAAGAACGGCGATGAATAGCCCAATGGTAAGCCCGGCAATAAACCAAAGCCAACCGGGAGGCGGCGTCTTATCGGATGATGAAGATGGCGTTTTGCCAGCATGATATTTGTAATCGTGGGCCATTATTAGTGTAAAAAGCTAATAAAATCTCGTTGAGTGGCGACCATCCTCGCGAATTAATCGAACTTTAGTCTACGGAGGTGACCGATTATCGCCATTCCAGGCTGCGGATCAAATCCTCATAATAATTCCACCGCTTGGTCAGGAACTGATACCGTCCCGCGACGATGCCTGATGCAACACCAAGTTCGTCCGCCATCTGAACAACTTCGGTTCGAGATTGGAGATTTTCGATCCTGGTATTGTATTTATTGGGGATCAGAAAATCGGCAGCGAACTCATCGGCCTGTCTTTCGCATGGTTCGTCATGGTTTCTATCATTGATAAATAGCTTTCTCTTTTTGTCGTGCAAGACATGACTCGCTTCATGGAAAAAGGAAAACCAGAATCCATCTTCGCCTTTGCCTCGCAGACATAATAGGATCATGGCCTTATTGTGGCCCAGCCATTTGGTAGCACCACTCCAGGGTACTTTTTCCATTTCCTTTACCAGAGCAAGGGCAACCCCTGCCTCGGCACACAGCTTCCTCATTTCCGGCTCGAAAACCTGCGGTGTGTCGCGTGTCATGGAACGAATTTCCTTGAGAACCTGCGTGAATCGATCCTTGTCATAGGGCTGACAATCAATCGCCTTGGCCTGTAGCTCCCCCTGACGTATCCAGGCAGAGGCGGGACCTGGCTGTGAGTCGAAGCAGGTGGAACGCCGCGCGGCCACCGCCGGTTCCCTCCATACCGCGTCCCATGCGGTCACGCTCGATACGCCATAGAAGCTCAAGACCTCGCGCAACAGTGCCACCTTATCCGTCAACGGTTCGATCAACTCCCGCTCGATTAACTCCTTCGTCGGAATGGATTCCAGCCATTGAATATCGGCGGCCACCCGCTGACGTTCCTCGATCTTTGCCTTTTGTTCCTGGAATTTGGCCTCAAGACTGTTCCAGAAATTGGCGGGAACGTTGGTAACAAGCTCGAGACGATTCGCTGTTTCATAGGTAATGGGCTGTATCCCATTGAGAATTCTGTGGAGAGTTTGTATCGCCAGACCTGTTCGAACCGCAAGGTCCTTTTGTGTCATGTTGAGCGAATTCATAACCTCAAATAGCGTTTTCCCCGGTGCAACGGCATAATCCGGTTCAAAGGCATATTTTCTTCTCGCTTCCATGGTGACCATCCATTTTTTCAATGGGTATCAGCAATCTCGACAATCTCTATTTCCGACACCTTGCTACGGTCGATACCCCCGTCTTCCAATCTTGGAACAGGGTCGTTTGCAGGAATAAAAAGCAATCGGTATGGATGTTCCAGATCAACGGAGAACTGGCCTGTTCGATCCCCTGACAACGCATGACAACGTGGTGGCGGCAGGTGAGAAATTTCTTTTAAAGAGCCCACCGCCTGAAGTTCCATCAAGCGTTGTTGGAGTTTTCCGGAGGAAGCGGAGTACTGTTTTTGCATCGCCTTCCGATTGGAACAAACCTTTTGTAGTTTCCTCGTTCTGAAATATATCACCATGAGGCAAATCAAAAATGGTTAACATACCATGTTAATAGAAATCCTCACAGCCTCTCACATGGACTCCGGTGCTGAAACACCCAGGATCGCCAACCCGTTTTTCAAGACGTACCGAGTCGCCATGGCA
>JABDQX010000239.1 GCA_013042035.1 Gammaproteobacteria bacterium | reverse complement strand
ACATAGGAGTCAGGCAAATATAAGTTGGACATTACAAATAGGCGAATCCGCGTCAGTTCGTTGCCGCGTAACGAAAAGTGTCCAAGTTATTTTTGCCCGTGTCCTTAATGGTGAGAATTTCGTCCTTGCATCATAAACCGGCAACCGCCCATTCCAGGATCAGGATCAACACGGAGACCAACACCGCCAGCAGGGTAACCGGGATTCCGATGGTGATATAGGAACGATAGGAAATATGGATATCGGCCTTCTCGAGCATCCGAAACCACATGAGGGCAGCAAGTGAACCGATAGGCAGCATCTTCGGCCCCAGGTCGCCGCCGATCAAAGAGGCAAACACCAGCAGCTTTGTCATGAGATCGGACACCGAAAAATCCTGGATCACCCAGATCATGAGACCGACCGTGGAATGATTGTTGATGAAGGCGGAACTGACGGCCGAGACGAAACTGGTCGCCAGCAGGTGGCTGGCGAAACTGCCTCCTCCAAGATCGGTGATGAACTGCCCCAATACATGCGTGAATCCGGCGTTTCTAAGCCCTACCGAAATGATGAAAATACCACAGACGAATATAAGGACTTGCCAGTCGATGTGACGGATAACGGGGACGATGGATTGCTTCTTTATTTTCAACATCGACAGCAGAGCGATTGCCCCGCCACAGGCAATGGCCCAGATGGGGATGTGAGTGAGTTTCTCGGTCATGAATGCGAGGAGGGTGAGGACCAGGATCGACGCTGTGGGGGTGCTCAGTTTTTTACTAATACTGTCGGGCTGATACGGCGCGGGGATGTTGTAGGTTTTGGGTATATCTTTCCGAAAGATCCATTTGAGTCCCCAGAAACTGACCAACATACTGGCAAGGGCCGGCAATAGCATCCACAGGGAGTATTCCAGAAAATCGATATGGAAAAAGCTGGCGGCGATGATATTGATTGGATTGCTGATCACCAGCGCCCCCACCAGATTACCCACGTAAAGCACCGCGAAATAGTAGGGAATCTTTTGTTCCCGCCGCCATTGGTCGGTTTGCACCTCCTCCATCATAAGAATGACCATGGGCGTGAATAGCAGGATTGCCGCATCATTGGTAAACAGAGCCCCGGCAATGGCCCCCGACCAAAACAGACGGGAAAACAGCTTGCCGCCATCTCCTTTCCCGGATTGAGCGATAAAACTGGCCAGGGTCTGGAGAAGCCCCACCTGTACGGCGACCGAACTGATGGCCATTAACCCGACGATGGTCATCAGGGGAAAGAAGAGCTGCCTGAGAGTATTCATGGCAAGCCCCGGTGGCACAATGTCAAAAAGTATCGACAGTCCTGCCCCCAGGATAGCCGCACCGGCGATATTGACCCGAAAGACGCCGATCCGGGGACGGGTCAGCGCAAGACCGATGGTGATGGCCAGAATCAGTAGGGGTGAGAGGCTGTGGAGGGTTGTCGGCATAATGGGGGGAAGGCGTGGAAACTCGTTGGGTATTTGAAATTAGTGCGCTTTTCTGTCGTGTTTTCTTTGCCGTCCCTGGCAACTGGATCCCGCCAATCCCTGGCGGGATGACGTGGCTGCTAAACTTTCACGGAAGTACCCGAATTTACCACTCCCGTCATCCCGGCATGGAAGCCGGGACCCAGGGCCATGGATGGTAACCAAACGACGTCACTTACATAAAATCAATGCATGGTAGGCGGTTACAAAAATAGGCTCTAGTTTCTCTTCTGCCCCTTTATTTTTTCGGTGAGGGTAATGATGATTATTCCGTCAGGGGGTGGCCGAGCGTACCATTTCCCTTGGTTGTAGCTTGGCAACCCCACGAACTCCGTGCCTCCGCAGTTTATTTTTTATGACTGAGAACCACAAAAACGCACGGATAAAAATGTAGAGAGGAAAGAGTGCCTGGCCTGCTTTCCACTCTCTACATCCCCACACCACTAATGCGCAAACCGGGCAAATACCTCGCTCATACTGGTATTGACGCCATAGGCCATGCGGACAATCAGCATCGATATGGTGCTGATGGTGTAGCGCACCAACCCGTATAACACGGCGATGGTGGCCGCTTCCGGAAATCCCAACCCGCCCAGGAAAAGCGCGGCGGCAAACCCCCACTCGAATTGGCCAATACCCCCTGGGGTAAGCGGGATCAGACGAGCGATATAGCCCCCGACCAACCCCATGACCAGCACCGAGAAATCCACATTGAGAATAACGTGTTCGGACGTAAAGGCCATCACCGTAGCGTAGGCGGCTATGTGTTCGAGACCGAAGGCAATGATGGACAGGACGCACCATAGCACAAGATGCAGGGGATTTTGGGCCAGATTACCGATGATTTGTTTCATAGCAGGCACAAGCGCGGCATCTTGATC
>JABDQX010000238.1 GCA_013042035.1 Gammaproteobacteria bacterium | reverse complement strand
TCGATGCTCTGCTCCGGCATAACGGTATCCGGGAATCCGGAGAATGATCCGCTGTAATATTATTCGTCACTTGATTGTCGCCGGGCTGCTTGGCTGTTTGCCCGGCGTGGTTATCGCGGAAACCGCTTATGTTATCGATCGCGTGCTGGTCGGTGTCTACAAGGGAAAGAAACAAACCGGCACCACCTTGGAGGTATTGCCCACGGGTGCCTCCGTGGAAGTGTTGTCCCGAGACGCGGATCTTGCGCGGGTGCGTACCGCGGATGGGGTTACCGGTTGGGTCGACGCCAACTATTTAATCCCGGAAAAACCTGCTCATCTTTTACTGTTGGAACTCGAGGCCACCCATGAGGAAACCACAATCCAATTACGCGAGACCGAGCGCAAATTACAAGCGTTAACCGCCGAGGGTTTATCCGGTCAAATGCAGGCGACCTCCGGTACCGGGTTCGAGTCCCTGACATACAAACAGTGGGCATGGCTGATGTTGCTTTTTTTTCTGGTGTTTTCCCTGGGTGGTTACCTCGTCCGCTGGGTAATTCACCGTCGCTACTACCTGGTTGCTCGGTAGTATTTTAGAGCGTGTCTGAAAAATCCCCACTCTACTACGGCGGCCCCCGAATTGTGGCCCGCTGCGTTGCGAAAGAGTCAAAAATCGCGTCATGTAGCTCGCTACAATCCCCGATTTTGCACCGATCGCGCCTTGCGAGGGCCACCGCCTCGCGACGACCGGGAATTTTCAAACACGCTCTTATCGCAAGAATACTGACCTTTACTTCAACATGGTACAAAATATGATACCCGCGCCGACCCTGTCTTACTTTGTAGCCATCCTTGTCACGATAATCCTGCCGATTTCCGTCCATGGCCTGGAGCAATCCCCGGTTCCATCAACGGTTTCCGGTCAGGCGCCAGGTGATGCACAAATAAAAACCTTTCAGGTGGAAAATTGCCGGACTTGTCACCAAAATCCCGGAATGCGACCGGCTTATGTGGGCAGTGATGGCATTGTTCACGATCTTTACATCGATCAGAAGCGCTTCGAGATGTCGACGCATTACATCATGGCAGGGAAGTATTATTGCGTTGATTGCCATGAGACGGGCTACGACGTGTTCCCTCACAAGGAACAAAAGCCCTTGGGGTGCTTTAATAATTGCCACGAGAAACTGAAAGAGAAATTCCTGGGCATCAAGGCAAGCTTCCAACAAAGCGTTCACTATGATGCCAAGCAGGTGGAGTTTGCATGCAATACCTGCCACCCGGTCCATTACGCGAGAAAGAGCAGGCGGATGACCCTGGAAGAAAAAAAGGGCATGTGTACCAAGTGCCACGAGGATCGCCACAATCTCACTGGTATCAGCCTGCTCGAGCAACACCAATGGCATCCCAAAGCGCAGTTGCACCTTAAAAGTACCGCTTGCATTGCCTGCCACACTCAACCGGATCAGTGGGAGGACTCGTTTACCTTCAAGCACCGCGTCCTCCCAAAGAAGGAGGCCAGCCGTTTGTGCGATGACTGTCATAGCCCCGACGGTAAACTCGCCGACTATCTCATCGACATCGGCGAAAATCCCCTCCAGCTAAGCAACGCGCAGCTCGCCGACAACTTCTATGTATCCGGAGCGACCCGCATATTCTGGCTCGATAGCCTGGGCCTTGTGTTGTTGCTCGCCATCACCATTGGGGTGTTCGCGCATGGTCTAATACGCGTGGGGGCCACTGTGCT
Source organism: Gammaproteobacteria bacterium (assembly GCA_013042035.1). Classification (GTDB taxonomy): domain Bacteria; phylum Pseudomonadota; class Gammaproteobacteria; order HK1; family HK1; genus JABDQX01. The sequence continues at coordinate 1,045 of JABDQX010000238.1, read as the reverse complement.
AAGGAAAAAGCAATGACACCGAATAAAATCTACTTGGCCACCAGGGTGGACCGCATCTGGCATTGGATCCACGCCTTGGGAATAGTTGCACTCATTCTCACCGGTTTCCAGATCCATTTCGTCGAAGAATTCCCGGTTTTCGGGGATTATGCCTTGGCGCTGCATTGGCATAATATCGTTGGCCTCGTCGTGACCTTCGATTGGAGTCTGTGGTTCCTTTACAACCTCCTGTCCGGGCGGTTTATCCGCTACTACCTTCCGAACCGGGATGACCTGCCGTCGGGGATGATCCGTCAAGCAAGGTTTTTCACCACGGGTATCTTCAAGGGCGAGGCGCATCCTTTCCCCATCGGTCGGACGCGAAAGTTCAATCCCCTGCAAAAATGGAGCTATCTCGGCGTGATGCTCCTATTGGCCCCCTTCCAGATCATCACCGGCCTCTACCTCTATTCCATGGTGGTTGGGGTAATACCATTCGATGGTCAAAGCGCCCTGCCGGTCTCCGTACTGCACACCGCCGGGGCCTTCTTTTCGGCGATGTTCGTGATCTCGCACATCTATCTGGGCACGACCGACCACAAACCATGGAGTCAGTTCCAACTCATGATCACGGGATACCGTGATGACGAACAGGTCAAGCACTGAGAGGGTGTCTGAGAGCGTGTCTGAAACCCGCGAATAACGGAGTTCCATAATGATCAACACATCGAAAGATCTGTTTGGCCTACTGACTTCCCCCTCCCGATGGCCGGGTTGGCAGCGGCACTGGTCGATCAAAGCCGCTTATATCACTGTGATTTTGGTCCTGGTGCTAACGCTGGTCGGGAACGATCTTTACGCGGCCTTTTTCAGGTTGTACACCGGCGACAAGACAGCGGCGATCGTTTTCGATACGTCGGTGGCGTTGAGCGAAGCCGAGTTCGAGACCTTGGCAACCCGGATGGAGACCAAGGCAATGGCCGGAGAGCTCGACACGTTGCTTGATAAGATGAAAGACCCTAGTGTGAAACGCGAGCGGGAACGGCTACGCACCAAGCAAAAATCC
>JABDQX010000455.1 GCA_013042035.1 Gammaproteobacteria bacterium | reverse complement strand
GTCAACTTCCGTTCAAGCGTGGTTGTGGGCGCCAAAATAGGATCCGGAATAAGGCGCCTTCTCCCTGTATATGTATTACAGCTAACAAAGATGACAAACCGATCCCGTTGCGTGGCGCATGTTATTGTTTATGTGCCACAATTGAAGAAGCATGGCACTGGAGATGGAAATGACGGAGGTTGGCGTGGTTTGAACCGGTTACTGCTTTCATAACAAGGCAAAAATGCGCGAAAAAGCAGCGTTTATAGGGAATAAGTGAGTATTTTGAGTACATTTTCAACGCAGTTAGGGAGTGCAAGGTAAGTTTTGCATACAGCTCGTGATTCATTTAATCGGCGTCCATCACAGTATTCAACACAACGGCGGAGACCCGCGGCATATGTCCGGACTTGCCGCCTTGCGAGAGCAGTTTCGATATTATTTAATCAGCACGGTGAAAGCGTGCGGCGTATCGGTTCTGGCGGAGGAGCTGAACGAGGATGTGCTGGCTATCTTCAATGCGACCGAATCCTCGGCCAGGGTCGTTGCCGGGGAACTTGGCATTTCCCATCTATTCTGTGAACCGAGCTTCCGGATGAGAGCGTCGCTGGGATTTACAAAACAACTGCAAAGGAAACATCATTTTGTCAGGGAGCGGCTATGGTATGACAAAATAGCCAATTACAAGGGACAGCGTATCATTTTTATCTGCGGGGCGAATCATGTACCAACCTTTGCCGGGCTTGTGCGGGATAAGGGTCAGCGTGTCGTGATACTGACCGCCTATTACGGAAGGGATTTTTTTGAAAGTGTTACGCCACATCGGTTTTGTCAGATTCTGTGTCCGCGTAACCCCCCGCCGGCTCCCTATGGTCCGGCCATCTTGAGTAACCTGCTGTAAGACAGCGTATTATTGCCAATCTCCAACAGGAAAAAGTGGACATCAGAAATCGGAAGCAACGATGGTTAGCCTGATCTTGAAGTGGGTATCGGAGAATCTGTTCTGGCTGACGCCTTTCGCTCTCTATGCCGCCTACTGGCTGCGCTACCGATTTAAAAAGAAGCCGTTCCATACCGGCGACTACGATAATCTGGTCAGGGATCTCTACGACCCGGTAGGACGCGAGGTGGCTATCGAAAGAATCAGCGTCACCAATCGGTTGCGCGATTTCTACCGGGATTTCTTGGATGGGCTGCTGTTTTTTTTCGACCGGTGGTTCGGGGTGGGGTGGTTAAATCCGAGGGCGTTGCGCGCATCCTGTCTATGATATCTACTGATTCGACTCTAGGAGAGGTGGTGTGAGATGTGGAAATATGTTTCTGTATTTTTGACTATATTAGCGGGCTTATCAGGGCTATCGCATACATTTCTGATACCTTGGGAAGATGTACCTCGTTGGATATCAAGTCCTATCTCAATGGAAGAGAAGATCAGGCGGGCACTGGAAACACCCGAAGAAATTGCATCTCTCCAAAGGCAAAAGGATGAATTGAATGGAGAAGTCGAAAGACTGAAAAAAACACTCTTACTCACGGAAGAAAAGCAGCAAAGGGCTCGGCTTGAGTTAGAAGGCGACAACAGCAAACAGGCGCTACGAATCGGACATATCGAAGCGGCAGAAAAAGCCTTGAGGGCCAGAGTGGGTAACTGCGAAAAAGACAAGCGGTTATTTGAGCAGAGACTAATCGCAAAAAATGAAGCCACGGTGGCCGCATGCCAAGGCGAAACACGGGAATGTCGGGCGGAATTGGAACGGATAAAACAGGATTGTGTTCCTCCAACATCGAATATTGGGGCCTTCAAAAAAAGGGCAAATATTGAGACTATCAAGGAAGGAAAAACAGTTTATCTCGTGAGAGAAGGCGGCGAGAAGGAGGTGGTATTTTCTCTACCCTCAAATTGGGAATATCTTAATAACCCGCTTCTTAATTCCTCATCGACACTTCTATCGGTCCTGGTTAAAAATGAAACATCCCACGAAATAAGACTTATTATAAAAGATTCACTGGATTCTCTTTCCCGTAGAGAGCTAGCGATAATATATATGGCAGGGATTAAGCATGCTTGGAATCTGAGATGGGCTGAAGATGAA
>JABDQX010000445.1 GCA_013042035.1 Gammaproteobacteria bacterium | reverse complement strand
CATCCTGGCTAAGCAATTTCATTGGCGTATCGGAAGGCAGCTCTTTGGCACGGGACTGGATTCTCCAGGTGATACCGGCAATTTCCTTGATGCGATCCACAAAATAAAGACATGCCCAGTTTACATGTGTTATGATTCCGCGTATGGAAAGCTATTAATATACAGATGAATAGAAGCATTCCGATGAACTGGATACACGAGGCATTATCCAACATTTGAAACCGATTCCAAACCTTAAAATCCAATCTGTAAATCTACGGTAATAAAAAAGAAGTCGATAAAGATCTGGGGGTAGTGGCGCAATTCCTGGTTAAAGAAATCCTGATTCCGGGAATCGAGATAATCGCTGATGCCTACGACATAGAGGTAAATATGCACTGATGGCTACTCAACTCGCCGAACGCATGCGCCATTCATTCACTATAGAAGATTGGTATGCCCTGGGCCGGACCGGTGTGCTGGCTACTGATTATCGTGGTGAACTACTCGAAGGGGAGATTATCGATATGCCTCCTATTGGCAGCGAACACAGTGGCTGCGTAGACTGGCTGCACTACCATTTTTCACGCCAACTGGGTGGTAATGCTATCGTTCGAGTGCAGAATCCGATTCGACTGGGCGACTTCTCCGAACCACAACCGGACATTGTCATTTCCCGTCCACGCGAGGATTTTTACCGGAACCGCCACCCAACGCCCGCCGATATTCTACTGATCATCGAGGTAGCCGATAGTTCACTGCTCTATGATCGCACCATCAAGGGGCCGCTTTACGCCCGCTATGGCCTCCCCGAGTATTGGCTTATCAATCTGCCGGAGCGTCGCCTGGAATGCTATCGAACGCCTACCCCGACGGATTACGCCGATAGAACCCGCTACTTGCCGGGGGAGATCATCTCGCCGCATTTTGCCAAGCAATCCGGCCTGCCGGGGCTGGCGCTGCCGGTGGATGCTGTTTTTGGGTAGCGTAGCGAAATCAACGTCTTGTAAGAAACCCATGACTAACGAAGCCGCCATATCAGGCGCCATGCTTCGCGTCGAACGCCTTTCCATGCATTTCGGTGGTCTGGTTGCCATCGACGACGTATCTTTCGACGCAAAGGGCAGCGAAATCACTGCGATTATCGGGCCCAATGGCGCCGGTAAAACCACCATATTCAATTGCATCACCGGCTTTTATCGCCCCGATACCGGCAGGTTGACGCTACAGGAAAAAAACCATTCCATCAGGCTGGAACGCATGGAAGGGTTTCGAATTGCCCGAGCCGGGGTGGTGCGCACCTTTCAGAATATTCGGCTATTCCCGGGTATGTCCGTGTTGGAAAATCTGATGGTGGCTCAGCACACTCGCCTGATGCGGGCATCGCGGTTTTCCCTGGCGGGTTTGTTGGATCTGCCGGGTTATCGGCGCGCCGAGCACGAGGCAGTGGAATTTGCAAAACACTGGCTCCATCGCGTGGGCCTTATCGAGCAGGCAAATCGTCAGGCCGACCACTTGCCCTACGGAGACCAACGCCGTTTGGAGATCGCCAGGGCCATGTGTGCCCGACCGATTTTTCTTTGTCTTGATGAGCCGGCGGCAGGACTCAATCCACGGGAGTCGGCGGAACTCACCGAGCTATTGCTATCCCTGCGCGATCGGGAACGCATCGGGGTGTTGCTGATAGAACACGATATGCGGGTGGTGATGGATATATCGGATCGCATCATCGTATTGGAGTACGGTCGCAAGATCGCCGATGGCTCTCCGGCAAAAATCCTAAGTGACCCCAATGTAATTCGGGCCTACCTGGGAGCGGAGGGGTAATCATTTCTTCGCTACGTGCTCGATAAGCCCGGCACAGGCGTCCTCCAGGATATCCAAAACCCTTTCAAAACCGTCTGTTGTCCCATAATAGGGATCGGGCACTTCGTTGGCGGAAATCTCCCGGCAAAAATCGGTCATCGGGTGGACTTTGGATAAATCGTCGGCATTGGGCGTCAATGCCCGGATGTCGGCATCGACCTTTGTGTCCATGGTGATGATGTAATCGAACGCGTGGAAATCCACGGTGGGATTGAATTGTCTGGCACTACCGGATAGTCGATATCCACGTTGTCCGGCATGATATTTCATCCTTGAATCCGGCGAGGAGCCGACGTTCCAATCGGTAACGCCGGCAGAATCACAGGCGATGTTGTTCCCCAAACGGTTTTGCTTGATCAGGGTATTCATGATCCCTTCGGCGGCGGGGGAGCGGCAGATGTTGCCCAGGCAAACGAATAGTATCTTTCTGACCATGTTGATCCCCGCTATTGTGCAAAACGTGAATGAAAAACCACCCGGCGGGTATCCGTTGCTTTCGGAATCCCGCCATCCAAGGCAAACGTCCGTTCGACAAACGTTGTTCTGCCCGAGTGTTCCCGCAGGAGGATGGAAGAGGAACGGGTTCCATAGAATTCGCTGGTGACAAATATCGGTGAGCAGATGAATTCAAGATAAGGCCCCACGCCGGTATCCGGCAATTGGTCATCCGGTGGGTGGATCCTGTCATTGAGCATATCGAACAGGGATTCGAGATCGATGTCACGCTCATTGTCCACCAGATCGTGAAACAGGCGTTTCCCTTTTTCGAGCTTTGGCCACGCAGTATTGAGCAAGTGGTTGCTCAGGCCATGGATGCCGGGGGTGATTTCCCGAATGCCGTGTTCCCGATTGGAATAATAATAGAGGCCGGTGGCATCTCCAACGAGCAGGTTGAAACCATTATATCGGTGTGCCATGGATCCAATGCGCGCCAGATAACCTTCAGGGGATTCGTGGGAATCCAGGAAGCCGCTGACCAGAAGCCCGCGGGACAACGCGCCGGTGATTGGACGTTCGGGTTCCCTGAAATTGGTGAGGCCCGCCAGTCGACCGGATCGCGTGATACCGAGCCATGTACCGTTACCACTCAGATCCCGTCCTGCCAGAATATCAGGCTTGTCTTCCCAAAAGGCCAGCGGCATTGTGGGGCGATTGTGGAACTCGTCCCGGTTGGATGCCAGTATCAGGCGGTAGGTGGGGTGGGTCTTATATGACAGAAGTATCAGGCACACGTTGAATTATCGAGTATCCATTTGGGCCGTAACCTGCCGATAACCGCCGATATCACTTTAACGTATCGGAAAAACAAAGATCCTGGAAAATCCGATGCGCGAATCAAGGCCCAGCCCCTTTCGGCCTTGGCGCGAAGCGCTAACATGTTCACCAAACAGGCTCTTATCCCTTCCATTGTCGAAGGTGATGTGGCACGACACGGTTGTTCGGTTGCGGGGAAGATGCCCATTGACAAGTAGAATACCAGACGGTACAGTCCTCGACTCGCCGACAAGCCGAGGTGGCGGAATTGGTAGACGCGCTAGCTTCAGGTGCTAGTGGGGGTATCCCCGTGGAGGTTCAAGTCCTCTCCTCGGCACCACAATTATTTCCCGTTGGCCGCCCTCCCGGGCGGGTGCAAGGCAACGCTCCCTAAATCAATCCCGCTCCCACCCATGGACAACCCTGAATGGGCCGCTTCTTTGGTTTTGAAAGCCGTTGAAGCTTCAAATGGAACTGGAATTTAGGTGATTGCCAGAAAAGAATATACCAGATTGCGCCGTATTTTTGTTCGTATTCAAGGCGCGGCAACAGGCGCATAGTCGTTCTATGTAACTGTTGACGTAACGCACAAGACGGGCAAAAGGAC
>JABDQX010000443.1 GCA_013042035.1 Gammaproteobacteria bacterium | reverse complement strand
GTCAGATAGAACAAATTCACCCTGCCTTGCCGGGTAGGGCCACGACCCGGAATTTCCAACTTACAAGAATTGTGCACCACAACAAGGCGGAAATGGACGGGAAAGCGGAGTTTATGCGGCAGTAAATGAGCATTTTGAGTACATTTTTAACGTGGTTAGGGAGTGCGCCGAGTTTTGTATACAGCTCGGTTGGTAACCTGATTCACGGAACACACCGGATGCCACTGCAATACGACGATTTCGCCATCACCTCCCCGGGCGGGCGCGCTGGGAACGAGGATGCCCATGCTGCCTTTACGCTTGGCGATGGCCGATTCGGATGGATCGTGGCCGATGGCCTGGGGGGACACGGTGGGGGAGATGTCGCTTCCCGGATAGCCGTGGATACTCTCTCCGACTATTTCCGGGAAAGCGCCGCCGCTTCAGGATTCGGGTTATCCGGAGAAATGCTCGATGGTGCCCTGAAGGCCGCCCAATCGGCCATCATTGCCGCCCGGAAACAACAACCGCAGTTTTCCCGGATGCACAGCACCGTCGTGATGCTGGTGACCGACGGCGTTATTGCTCGCTGGGCGCATCTGGGAGACTCCCGGCTCTACCACTTTCGGGATGGGCGGCTATCTGCTCAAACCGGGGATCACAGTGTACCCCACATGCTCCATCTCGCCGGTGAAATTACCCTGGCACAGATCAGAACCCATGAAGATCGCAATCGCCTGTTGCGTTCCCTGGGATCAGAGGGGGCCTGGAAACCTGACATATCGACCGAACCCCTGACCCTCGCACAATCTCCAGGGCATTCCGATGCCTTTATCCTGTGTTCCGACGGCTTTTGGGAGTATGTCCTGGAACAAGAAATGGAAACCGATCTCGCGGCATCGGCAACGGCCAGGGACTGGGTAACGAAAATGGAGCGCAGGTTACTGGACAGGGTCAATGGCGGGCACGATAACTATACGGTGGTCGCCGTCAGGATGTTCCGCTAGTCGTTTTTGACGATTATTGCATTGCCTCCACCAACAGGGCCGCAACCACCGCGCGGCCTTCTCCGGCAAGCAGATTATAGGTTCGGCAGGCTGCAATCGTGGTCATGGCCTCGACACCAATCCCTTTTTCCATACACGCCTGGAGCAGGGCCGGCGCCGGGAAGCGTTGCGTGGCGCCGGTGCCGATCAATATGACCTGGGGCTCATGGACCATGAGCATGGCGACATGTTCCGGGGTGATCTCGGCAAAGGCCCGTGGCGGCCACGGAGAAACCGTCTCGGGCGTCAGGATCAGGCTGTGGGTGAATCTTTGCCCATCGACGGCGATATAGGTTTGGCCATCGATCCGGTCATCGATCCGGCCATGGCCGGTTACCCGCCGAATATGCTCGTTATCATCACGCTGTAGCGTCGTTGTTTGTGGCGGCATTTTTCCTACTCAGATTCTGGAGATTATCTCGAAACCGGATAAAACTCGGCGAGTGATTTTCATCCACATTCATATGGGGAGAGATGTTTTCCGCCCACTTGAATTTCTCGATGCCAACCGTTTGCCAGCCTCGCGCCGAAAGCGCTTTCGCACCACCCGGATAAACAGCATCGGCCAGTTTTTCCCATGTGCCGCAGATGCTGTCGTTTACGTAGCCCTTCAGAATCTTATTCCTGGCCTTCGGGTAGGCCGCCTTGATGGCGGCGAGATCGCCAAGGAGCCAGGCCTCGCCTTCTTCGATGGCAAGACAAAAGCGCGTCTCCGGGGCGGGATCGCACGAATTCAATACGCTGAGGAGTTCATTATGGAATGCCTTCCGGTTTCTTTTGTCGAGATCGCAGACTACGATGACGGTTGCCGGATAGTTGGGCGGGTAATTGGAAAATGTCTTGCCATAGCTTTGCAGGAGCATCGGTAATCGAGCCAACAATATGCGCTTATTCGGATCTGTCTTTTTATCCAAATTCTTTGGGAGATGCCCGAGGCCTTTGAAGGAGAAGATGTTACAGGTATCTTTTGCTTCGAGGATCTTTGGGACCAATTCCTCCAGCATTTTCTTCCCAGACTTGTTTTCTACCAGAATTTCAAAATGCATGGTGTCTACCGTGAGTCCAGATAATCGCTATACCACAACCCACCGAGGGGTAGACCTTCCTTCACCATATTTTGCACCAGGGGGTCATCACTGGCCTGGCGAATCGTAGCAAAGCCATCCTCGCCCTTTTCCAGGATCCAGACCTCTTCCGGTTCCAGGGCATCCACCAAGTAGGGCGAGTGGGTGGTTATCAGAATCTGCGAACCGCCTGCTTCACCGGTGGCGTGCTCCCGGAACTCACGGGCCAATGTCTCCAGCAGCTTGTGATAGAGGCCGTTTTCCGGCTCTTCGATGCACAGGAACGGGGGAGGGGAGGGGTCTTCCAGGAGCAGCAGATAGGCGAATACCTTCAGTGTGCCGTCGGAGACCTGTTGAGCGTAAAAAGGGTCGGAAAAACCCTTGTCGTTGAAACGCAGCAGCAACCGGCCATCTGGGGTTTTTTCGGTGTCGATCCGGTGGATGCCGGGGATGCGTTCGGCGATTCGATCCAGGAGCCCCTGGAAGCGTTCCTTGTGTTCCCGTTCCATGAATTGGACCACATTACCGAGATTATCCCCGTGGAGGCTCAAATGCCTTTGTGGACCGGCCAGCGGCAGACCACGGGCCGCATCCGGGGTGAAGTAACTCAAATACCAGCCCTCCAGAAATTTACGAAAGGCGGTAATTCTGGGGTGTTGCTTCAACGCACCCAGGGTAGCGATGCCGAGTTTTCTGGTATCGGAGAGTTCGAC
>JABDQX010000442.1 GCA_013042035.1 Gammaproteobacteria bacterium | reverse complement strand
CTCGAATGGTTCGTTTGACTAAATGATTACAAGCTGTTTTTGGCACGGCTGTTCTCCTTGAGATTGAGGCGCGGGGCATTTCCTATCATGGATACCGAACTTAAGAGGGTGTGCGTAGCTCAGAGATCAAGCACTTTTGTATGGGGAAACTACCGAGCGGCTCCGGCCAATTTTTTGGCACACGAGGGGAGTGGCTTGATTCAAGCATAAAATTCAAGCGGAACGATCCACGACGGATCGTGGGGGCAGGCAACCGAAAACCTCCTCACGGAGAGGAGGGCAACATCAGTCGGTATTTTTGCTTTCTTTTCCGGTTGTATTCGGACGGACGGGAAGCGCGGGTTGTTTTCCCGATGCACGAATGCAAATTTCACTAACCGCTGGAAGCGGTTAGTGGAAAATCGCTTCAGTTGTTTTGAGCCCCCTGCTCCACCCATTTTCTCAAGGTAGTAACACTCTTCTCATTCAAGGGCTCTTTACCATGGGGCATTTTGATCGACGGATCAGCTCGCCCTTCGATCAGCATTATCAGCGCACTCGAAGTGGCATCGCCCGGTATCACTATTTGGCCGCGCTGCTCACTGTTTCCTGGCTTCGTGCCTTTCATAAGGTCATCGTAGGTGCCTATCGCCAATCCGCTCGCTTCAAAACCCTTACCGCCCGGCTGATGGCATTCGAGGCAGTTTTTATGGAGGATTGGCCGTACGTCGTTTTCAAAGCTCACCACGCTTTCTCCACAGCCGGTGATGGACACAACGCATGTCCCAACAAGCGATACAAGTGAGAGCGCTTTAATAGCCGTTTTCATGACCGTACCTTTTTATTTATGTTAGCTTACTGTGTGTGGTTACCTGGAAAATCCCGGTCCCGCCAAAATATATCCAAAGTATAATCCTATTCAAGTATAATCCCATGTGCAACTTTCTCCGGCCCCATTATTCCTTGTTGGTTACAAGCCTGGAAGGGACCTTCTAAAAGATGGCGCCATCAAGAAATCAGAAGTTGCCATAAAAGTGCCGGGAGCCCGCTCGACCCTACTTTCCACCCCCTCGCCTTTCATCGCCGAGAGAACATGAGCGTTTACCGGAAAAAGTTACATACACAGCCAAGTATAAGCTGATTTCAAGCGACGGCTAACGAATTCCGGGTAAAAAGCCAGAATTTTATCCTTGCCTCTTAGACGGAATTCCCGTAGTCTTGACTTTGACTTAAGCGAAATTATTCTACTGAAATCCTGCAGATTCCCTAATGAAAAAAGTTGACGACTTTCGTTTTCAGCTCGGCCAAAACGAATACGTCCCCATCGTTCTTGGTGGAATGGGCGTTAATATATCCACACCGAAACTGGCCCAGGCAATCGCTTCCCTGGGAGGAATAGGCCATGTTTCCGATGCCATGCTCCCTGCCGTCATCGATCAGAAATTCGGCACCAGTTTTGTCAAAAATAAATTACAAAGATATCGGGATAATCTGAAAAATCCGGATAAATCCATCGTCAAGTTCGACCTTGGCGAATTGGCCGAGGCGACCAGGCTGCATATCTCTTCGGCCATGGACACCAAAAAAGGAATGGGTGCCATTTTCGTCAACTGCATGGAAAAGCTGACCATGGGCAATCCTCTCGAAACCTTGAAGGTTCGCCTTGATGCCGCCATGGACGCGGGAATCGATGGGATTACCTTAAGCGCGGGTTTGCATCTTCGTACCTTTTCACTTATCCAGAACCATCGGCGTTTTCTGGACGTCAAACTTGGCATCATCGTTTCGTCCCTAAGGGCGTTGCAGCTTTTCCTGAGAAAAAACGCCAAAATCGGCCGCCTGCCCGATTACGTCATCGTGGAAGGTCCACTGGCCGGAGGGCATCTGGGATTCGGCGCCGGTGATTGGCGAAAACATGATCTCCTGGTGATCGTGAAAGAGATACTGGCCTTTCTGGCAGGTGAAAACCTCAAGATCCCCATCATTCCTGCGGGAGGCATTTTCTCCGGCTCGGAATGTGTTCACTTTCTGGAAATGGGTTGCTCCGCAGTGCAGGTAGCGACGCGATTCTCCATCGCCCAGGAGTCCGGGGTTCCGGATAAAGTCAAACAGGAATATTTCAAGGCCAGGGAAGAGGATATCGTCGTCAATACGGTTTCTCCAACGGGCTATCCCATGCGAATGCTCCAGCGCAGCCCCGCCATTGGCGCCAGTAACCGGCCAAATTGCGAAGCTTTCGGGTATTTGTTGGATGAAGCGGGACATTGCTCCTATATCGACGCCTACCATAAAATCAACGATAAGGCCGCCTCGAACAAAGAGAGGCTTCCCGTTAACGAGAGAACCTGTCTTTGCACCCACATGCGCAACTTCAAGGTCTGGACCTGTGGCCAGAATACATACCGCTTGCGTGAAACCGCGTGCCAGCTAGAGGACGGTACCTGGGAGCAACCCTCGGCCGAACACATCTTCCGGGATTATCAGTTCAGCACCAATTACGAGGTGCATCCGCCGCCACAAGGCGAAAAGTAGTCCTTAGCGCGCCAAAATCTTGAACGAAACGACCAAAGAATTCTTCCGGCGCATTTAATTAGTGCCTGTTTTGCCAAAAGTTTAAGAGCCTGTTTGGTTAACAGGCTCTTAGAGTGTGCCTGAAAAATCCCCAGTCTACTGCGACGGCCCCCGAATTGGGGTCCCGCCTCGCGACGACCCGGAATTTTCAGACACGCTCTTATTGGAGTCCATGTTGATATTTAGTGATTGACTCATACTATCTCCTGAGAGAGGATACCAGAGGGGATTACGAATAAAAATGCCGCAGAAAAACGCTCATAATATACTGAATATCAGAGGATATTATAGATGATGACAAGTGTTTTCACACTGTTCGTGAGCCACGTTGGCCCGAGGGTGTGTACCGTCCCTTGTCGATCCGAGGCACGGGCTTGCTAAAGATTTGTCATGCGCGCAGCACCCATCGCCTTTCTGGCCGGCATACTCCTTCTCGTTAGCCTTCCGGATCTACCGGACACGCTTTTTGTTGGATTTCTACCTGCCCTGGTTCTCTTTGCACTATTTTCCTCGCCCACCATTCGTGTTTTTGCCTGGTTCGGCATCGGATTTGTGTGGGCGTTGTTCCGGGCCGAGATAGGTTTGGCAAATATCCTGCCCATGACGCTTGAAAGCCAGGATCTGGTACTCGACGGCATCGTTGCCTCCATCCCGATTCAAACCGGGCGTAAAACCGGATTCTTGTTGGATGTCGTCGAAATCAAAAACCCTCGGACCGGATGGGGGGATGGCCAGCGGATTCGTCTTAACTGGTATGGCTCTCCCCCGCAGCTGTTACCGGGGGAAAAATGGCATCTTACGGTACGCCTGAAAAGGCCACGCGGATTTCGTAATCCTGGTGGTTTCGATTACGAAAAGTGGTTATTCCAGGAGAGAATTCACGCCACCGGTTACGTAAGATCGGCAAAGGAGAACAGCAAGCTCGCGACTGACGCCCGAAGATCGCTCGACCGGATGCGTTATCGGCTGGCGCGAAAGATCGACGAAGTCCTTGGTGATTCGCCCCATGGGAACATCGTCAAGGCGCTGGCCATCGGCGTTCGGGATGGCATTGCCGAAGCACAATGGGAAACACTGCGCTCGACCGGTACCGCGCACCTAATGGCGATCTCCGGTCTTCATATCGGCCTTGTTACCATGCTGATCTTTTTCATTGCACGCAGGCTGTGGACGTTGTTTCCCAGTATGGCGCTCATCATACCGGCACAGCGCCTGGCAGCCCCCATAGCGGTGGCTGGCGCCCTCGGTTATGCGGCGTTGGCGGGCTTTTCCCTGCCCACGCAACGCGCCCTGGTGATGGTGTGCGTGGTGATGGCCGGTATATTTTGGCGACGTCATACCTCCCCCGGTTTCTCCCTTGTTTTTGCATTGTTCGTGATCCTGTTGCTGGATCCGTTTTCCGTGCTTTCCATTGGTTTTTGGCTATCATTCGCGGCGGTGGCAATCATTTTGTTCGGGATGACAGGGCACCTGTCCGTGCGCAAATCATGGTGGCGTTGGGGCCGGGTGCAGATATTGATTGCTATCGGTCTTATGCCCCTTAGCGTGCTGTTTTTTCACGAGCATCCACTGATAAGCCCCGTGGCAAACCTGATAGCCATCCCCTGGATCGGTTTTGTGGTAGTACCGCTCGTGCTTGCCGGAACATGTTTGGTAACCCTATTGCCCGATCTTGGCGGCCTTTTGCTCAGTTGGGGCAATTGGGCCATTGCCATACCGTGGCCATTTCTCCAGGGATTGGAATCGCTGGATTTCGTGTACCGAACGGGCTTCGCGCCACCGCTGTGGACGGTTATTGCGGGCGGGGCCGGTGTCATTTTGTTGTTACTGCCTCGGGGTATGCCCGGGCGTTGGCTTGGGGTTATCTGGCTCTTACCGCTCTTTCTGATTTCACCCCCCCGCCCGGCCGCGGGCGAGATATGGTTTACCCTTTTGGATGTCGGCCAGGGACTGGCCGCTGTTGTGCGCACGCGCGAACATGTCCTTGTCTACGACACGGGGCCGATCTATGGGCCAGGCTTCGATGCCGGCAAGGCGGCAGTGATTCCCTTTTTACGGAATCAGGGCATCACGTTCGTGGATCGGGTCATTACCAGCCATGAAGACGCGGATCACGCTGGTGGTCTCGCAAGCCTCCTGGCCGAGATTCCAGTCGATACGATTTTTACCAATGGTCATGTTCTCCAGGCAGAGCAATCGAAGCGCGGCACTGCGTGTCGAGAGGGTGTCGAATGGCATTGGGATGGGGTCGACTTCAAGATTTTGCACCCCGCTTCGGACAGGGCGTCCGGCAATAACGGCTCTTGTGTTCTTCGCATAACCAACGCCGAAGGAACGATTCTGTTGACGGGGGATATCGAACATCCAGCCGAAGCGCGTCTTGTCAAAATCCATGGCGATGAGCTTCGCACGGACGTGTTCGTGGTGCCCCACCATGGCAGCAAAACATCTTCCAGTGAACAATTCCTTCAGGTGGTAAAACCACGGTATGCGTTATTTTCTACCGGATATCGAAACCGGTTCGGGTTGCCTTCGGAACCCGTCGTAGCGCGCTACAGACAGGTTGGGGCAAAACTTCTGTTTTCGGATCGGGATGGCGCAATCGATTTCCGACTGACACCGGGGAAGGGAATATCGGAGCCTATCTTGTATCGGGAGCAGGCGCGGCATTTCTGGCATGATTTTGCTTCGCGGTGATTCTATTTCGTGGAATCATATGGTCGACTTCGCCAGCGGAATGTGGTGCCAAGCGCTGATTTGCTATCGATTTGCGTTATGATCGTACCCTCGGACAAATTTCCGGCTGGAGTTAGCAAATAATGTCAGATAACAACGATTTTTGGTTTCGTACCTTATTCAAAGTGAGGCTATACGAGGCCTACGGAACGTCGTTCGAACAATTCGTTCATCGCCTTTTTCAGCTTGCAATTGAGGATTATCAGGTTATCGCACCACATGGTAATTTCGGAGATGGCGGGAACGACGGTTGGGTTCCCTCCAAAGGCTGGTATTATCAAATACACGGACCAAAACCCGGTCCAAAAAGTAATATCAAACAGCAGGTGGATAAGGTCATAGAGGACTTCCACAAGCTCACAAAGAAATGGGGCAATATAAATCGTTACTATTTCGTATTGAACGACAGATACACCGGTATCCCCGCACCCGTTGCCCAGGCGCTTCAGAAGCTCAAGGGAGAGAAAGGACTTGATGATGCTCGTGCAATCGGTAGCGGGGATCTTGAGAAGCTATTCATGGCGCTTCCCCGTGAACAACGGGAATCGATTGTCGGTGGTGTACCAAGCCATTCTCTCGATTTTATCGATCCACGTCATGTCGGAGAGTTACTCACCCACTTGGCGGACAAACCGACATCACTGTCTGGATTTTTGCATGAAATGGCCCCGGATTTTGAAGAAAAGATTGGGTTCAACGGATTGACGACGCCGGTTGTCGAATATTTAAGATTGTTTTCTTACCAAATAGCGACTGTGGACGATTTTTTATCCAATAGGAAAGGTTTGGCTCAACCAATATCGGAAGAGGTTAAAAAACTCTATGCAACCAGTGAGGAAACCATTCCCGATAAAGCGGAACACGCGCCCAACACCAGGTATGTATGGATGATCGAGCGACTGATACCAGACGCCATGAGAAAACATCCTCACAGTATGAAGGCATACCGGGAGGCCGCCCAAATCATTCTTTCCAAGTATTTTGAAACGTGTGACGCCTATGAACACCCAGACAGCACTGTTGCCCCATAAGCATGTACGTTTCAGCGAGTCGATTATTGCCTTGGCTGGCTTTATCAGAAATACCCTTGTCGAACCAAGGACAATCGATGAATTGTGGTCGGACATTACCCGACCATCGACGCCGTGGCCTGCTAAACCCAGCTTTATCCATCTCATTTTAGCGGTGGATGTATTATTTGCCATCCATCAGATTGAAACGGCTCCCGGCGGACGAATTCGAAGAGTTGCCCAACCCGATCCCGGCGATGAG